>JAWVDX010000091.1:0-5961 GCA_033857015.1 Gaiellaceae bacterium | reverse complement strand
GCTCCGCGCCGAAGGAGCTTCCTGCCGGCAGCGCCGCCGAGACGCTCCCCGTGCTGAGCCACACCGGCGTCGCGGAGACGCTGGAGGCGATCGACGTCGTCTTCCCCGTCCTGCACGGCCCGTTCGGCGAGGACGGCACCGTCCAGGGCCTGCTCGAGCTCGCGGACGTGCCGTACGTCGGCGCGGGCGTGCTCGGCTCGGCGCTCTGCATGGACAAGGACGTCTTCAAGGCGGTGCTGCGCGACCGCGGGATCCCGGTGGCGCTCAACGTGACGCTGCGCGAGGGCGACGACGTCGCCCACCCGTTCGACTACCCCGTCTTCGTGAAGCCGGCGCGGCTCGGCTCGTCGGTCGGCATCTCCAAGGTGCACGACGAGGGCGAGCTCGGGCCTGCAGTCGAGCTGGCGCGGCGCCACGACGAGAAGGTGCTGATCGAGGAGTTCGTCGACGGGCTCGAGGTCGAGTGCTCCGTCCTCGGCAACCGCCGGCCGCTCGCGTCGCTCCCGGGGCAGATCGTCGCGCACAACGAGTGGTACGACTTCGAGGCCAAGTACGACGAGGGCGGGATGGAGTTGGTGGTGCCGCCCCATCTCCCCGAGGCGACGGTGCTGGAGATTCAGCGGCTCGCGGTCGAGGCGTTCGTCGCGACCGAGTGCGAGGGGATGGCGCGCGTGGACTTCTTCGTCCGGCCGGGCGGCGAGGTGATCGTCAACGAGCTGAACACGATCCCCGGCTTCACCGCGACGAGTGTCTACGCCAAGCTCTTCGAGGCCTCCGGCGTGCCGTACGACGAGCTCCTGGAGCAGCTGATGACGCTCGCGCTCGAGCGCCATCAGCGCCGCGCCCGCTACGCGTATTAGCCCTTCGCCGTCACCTCGGTGATGTAGACGTGGCTGTTCGGCCCGAGGTCGGTGATCCAGACGACCCAGTAGCTGCTGCGCTTTCCCTGCAGCGGGAACGTCGTGACGCCGTTCACGGTCCGGCTCGCCGAATCCGGCGGCCCGGGCTGTGACGCGCCGTCCGCGCTCGTCGCGGTGCGGATCTCTGCGGTGAACCCAGGAGTCGTCGTCGACACGGTGATCGAGCGCAAGGCACGGGCCGTCCCGGTCTGGACGACCAGCCCGACGCCCGGCTTGTTGAGCGCGCCCTTGTAGGTCTCGGTCTCCCAGTAGGTCGCCGGGTCGCCGTCGGTCGCGTCCGCGGCCCGCTCCGGATGCTCGCGGTTGCCGGGGCCGAACGGATCGAGCGCACCGACGCCCGTCACGCGCACCGGCCCGGCGGCCGCGGCGGGCGGCGAGACAGGCGTCTGGCCCCGGTCGTGGAGCAGGACGTAGCCGCCGCCGGCGAGCAGGACGAGCAGGAGCCCGAGCGCGACGAGCGCTCTGCTCGCACGCGAGGCCCGGTGCCGCTGCGGGCGGCTCTCCCGGAGGACGGGGCTCGGGCTGATCAGCGTCGCGTCGAGCTCCGGCTCCGCGCCGAGCTGGGCGAGACAGGCCTCGAGCTCGGAGGCGAACGCGTCCATCGAGGGGAAGCGCTCGCCGGAACCCTTCGCGAGCGCACGCTCGACCGCGCGGGCGAGGCGCGGCGGGCAGTCCGGGCGCCGTTCCAGGATGCTCGGCACCGGCTGGTTGACGTGCTGCATGGCGACGGCGACGAAGTTGTCCCCCTCGAAGGGCGGATGGCCGGTCAGGAGCTCGAAGAGCACCGCCCCGAGCGAGTAGATGTCCGAGCACCGGTCGGCCTTCTCGCCCCGCGCCTGCTCGGGGGAGATGTAGGAGCTCGTACCGAGCACCATCCCGGTCTGCGTGACACCGTGCTCGACGTCGAGGGAGCGGGCGATCCCGAAGTCCGTGACCTTGGCGCGGCCGTCGCCATCCAGGATCACGTTCTGCGGCTTGACGTCCCGGTGGATGAGCCCGTGCTCGTGCGCAAACGCAAGCGCGCGCGCGATCTGCCCGCCGAGCTCGAGCACCTGGCGGATGCTGAGCGCGCCGCTGCGGACGAGCAGCTCGTGCAGGTTCTCGCCCTCGATGTACTCGAAGACGATGAACGGCTTGCCGCCGCCGTCGTCGCCGCGATCGATCACCGTCACGATGCCCGGGTGCGAGAGCTGGGCGACGGCGCGCGCCTCGCGGCGGAAGCGCTCGACGTAGTCGTCGTCGTCCGCGTACTGGTCGTGCAGGATCTTCAGCGCGACGACGCGCTCGAGCGTGCGATCGCGCGCGCGGTAGACGCGCGACATCCCGCCGGCGCCGACCATCTCCTCGAGCTCGTAGCGATCCGCGATCACTTGCACCACCGGGAGCGGGTCTTTCCCGCGGCGAGCCTCGTTAAGCGTCATGCGAAGTCCTTGCAGGAGCTTCACGCCCTCGTAACAGAATCCGCTCTACTCTGAGTGCATGCGGAAGCTCGGACTCCTCGCGATCGCCCTCTCCAGCCTCTTCTTCGTCGCGGCTTCGTTCACGTACCTCGTCGACGCAGCTAGCTACGTCGGCTAGCCGGCGGAGAGAGCCGCGTCGAGCGCCTGCTCCCAGACGCCGAGCGCCTCGTCGAGCTCGGCGTCGGTCACCACGAGTGGCGTCAGCACGCGGATGCAGTTGGAGTAGATCCCGGACTTGAGCAGGAGCAGGCCTTGGCGCGCGGCCTCGTCCGTGACCGCGGCCGCGAGCTCGGGCGCCGGCTCCTTCGTAGCGGGGTCGCGGACGAGCTCGATGGCCAGCATCGCGCCGAGGCCCCGGACGTCGCCGAGCTCCGTGAAGCGCTCCTTCCAGGTGAGCATCCGTGCGCGCAGCGTCTCGCCGATCGCCTCGGCGCGCGCGACGAGGTGCTCCTCCTCGAACACGTCGAGAACGGCCAGCGCAGCTGCCTGCGCGACTGGGTTGCCGACGTACGTGCCGCCGACCGCCGAGTCCGGGGGCGCGTCCATGATCTCCGCCTTGCCGAGCACGCCGGAGAGCGGGAGCCCGGCGGCGATCGCCTTGGCGACGAGGAGCAGGTCGGGCTCGACGTCGAAGTGCTCGATCGCGAACATCTTCCCCGTGCGCCCGAAGCCGGTCTGCACCTCGTCGACGACGAGGACGATCCCGTGCTCGTCGCAGATCCTCCTCAGGCCGCGCATGAACTCGACGGGCGCGGGGATGAAGCCGCCCTCGCCCTGCACCGGCTCGACGATGATCGCCGCCACCGTCTCGGCCGCCACGTGCGTGATGAACGCGCGCTCGAGCGCTGCCAGGGCGTCCTCCGACGAGATCCCGCGGTACGCGTTCGGGAAGGGGACGCGGTACACCTCGGGCGCGAAGGGGCCGAGACCCGCCTTGTAGGGGTGCGTCTTCGAGGTCAGGCTCATGGAGAGCATCGTCCGCCCGTGGAAGGCGCCCTCGAACGCGATGACCGCCGGCCGCTTCGTGTACGAGCGCGCGAACTTGATCGAGTTCTCCACCGCCTCAGTGCCGGCGTTGAAGAACGCCGCCTTGGCGGGGCCGCGGAAGGGCGCAAGCGCGATGAGGCGCTCCGCCAGCTCGACATAGACCTCGTAGGGAACGATCGTGAAGTCGGTATGGAGGAAGCGCTCCGCCTGCCGCTGCACTGCCTCGGTCACCCGCGGGTGCGCGTGGCCCACGTTCAGGCAGCCGACGCCGCCGGTGAAGTCGATGAAGGTGTTGCCGTCGACGTCGGTGAGGAGCGCGCCGCGCCCGCTCTCCGCGACGACCGGGAGGACGATCGAGAGCGGGCTCGCGATGACCCGCTCCTTGCGGGCGAGGATCTCCCGCGAGCGGGGGCCGGGGACCTCGGTCTTGAGGTCGATGGAGCGCATCGCGACCATGCGCCCGAGCATAGCTAAGCCCTCCGGACACTGCATAGTCCTCATGCACGTATCCGGTGACCGATCGGCTCGTCGCTCGTTTGCGACCGCGTAGGATGCGCCCGTGGTTCTCTCCGACCGGACGATCAGCCGCCTCATCGGCGAGGGCCGCATCGGGATCGACCCGTACGACCCGGCGCTCCTCCAGCCCTCGAGCGTGGACGTGCGCGTCGACAAGCTGTTCCGGGTCTTCCACAACGCGCGCTACCCGTACATCGACGTGAAGCAGCCGCAGGAGGAGCTCACAGAGCTCGTGGAGATCGACGACGAGCGCGCGTTTATCCTGCACCCGGGCGAATTCGTGCTCGGCTCGACGCTGGAGCGGGTGTCCCTTCCGGACGATCTCGTCGCCCGGCTCGAAGGCAAGAGCTCGCTCGGGCGGCTCGGGCTCCTCATCCACTCGACCGCCGGGTTCATCGACCCGGGCTGGGACGGGCACGTCACCCTCGAGCTGTCGAACGTGGCGAACCTGCCGATCACGATCTACTACCGGATGAAGATCGGTCAGCTCTCCTTCATGGAGCTCTCCGAGCCCGCGGAGAACCCGTACGGCAGCGGCGCCATCGGCTCGAAGTACCAGGGCCAGCAGGGCCCGACGCCGAGCCGCTACTGGCAGAATTTCTGACGCAGATCCGGGCGCTTCGCGCCCATGATGATCTGCGTCAGAGCGGGGCAGTCCTTGTCGGCCGCCGCCATGTCGGCGGCCTTCGCGGGACCACTTCAACGGGACACCGAGTCTGTGGAGGAACTGTTCCTCCTCCGGTGCAGTTCGGTCTGTGTTTGACCGGTACCCTCGGCTCGTGCGCCCCGCCCGGTAGATGGGTGGGTGTGGGGCTAGGGATGGTCGGGCTACGGAGCCGAGAAGCCCCTCAGAATGAGGCGGGCCGGCCCTGTCCGTGCTACTCCGGCGTCACGTAGGCCGCTGTCAGCCCCCCGTCGACGAGGAAGGTCGAGCCGGTGACGTACGACGACTCGTCGCTCGCCAGGAAGAGCGCCGCGTTCACGATCTCGCGCGGCTTCGCGAGGCGGCCCGTGGGCCAGTGGATGCGCCGGCGCTCGAACGCAGCGGGGTCGTCCCCGAAGATGGAGAGCAGGAGCGGCGTCTCGACCGGCCCGGGGCAGAGCGCGTTGACCCGCACGCCCTCGCGCGCGAACTGCACCGCCAGCTCGCGGCTCATCGCCAGCACGGCGCCCTTCGACGCGGTGTAGGAGATCTGCGAGGTCGCGGCGCCCAGGAGCGCGACGAACGAGGCGACGTTGATCACCGAGCCGCCGCCGCGCTCGAGCAGGTACGGGATCCCGTGCTTGCAGCAGAGATAGACGCCCTTCGTGTTGACGGCCTGGACACGATCCCACGCCTCGACCGAGGTCTCGAGGATGGAGCCGTCGTCGCTCGGCGAGATGCCTGCGTTGTTGTAGAGCACGTCGATCCCGCCGTAGCGCTCCGCCGTCGCGGCGAGCATGGCCTGGACGCTCGCCTCGTCCGCGACGTCGACCTCGTGGAAGAACGCCTCGCGGCACTCGGAGGCGGTCTGCTCCCCGGCTGCGCGGCTCACGTCGGCGACGCAGACCGAGGCGCCCTCCTCCGAGAAGAGCAGCGCGGCCTCGCGCCCCATCCCACCGGCGGCCCCGGTGATCACAGCGATCTTTCCGTCGAGGCGTCCCATCACGTGGCGATGTAGATGTTCTTGACTTCGGAGTAGGCGTCCATCGCGTGCATGCCGAGCTCGCGCCCGAAGCCGGACTGCTTGAAGCCGCCGAAGGGCGTCTGCACGCGCACCGACGTGTTGGCGTTGATGGAGACCACGCCGGTCTCGACGGCGCGGGCGACACGCAGCGCGCGGGCGCCGTCGCGCGTCCAGACCGAGCCGGAGAGACCGTACGGCGTGTCGTTCGCGATCCGAATCGCGTCCGCCTCGTCCTCGAACGGGATCACCGCCGCGACCGGGCCGAACACCTCCTCGCGCGCGATGCGATCGTCGTTGGACGCCTCGACGATGGTGCACGGGAACCAGAACCCGTCCGTCCCGGGCATGTCGCCCTGGTACGCGGGCGTCACGCCGTCCAGATAGCCGGCCACGCGGTCGCGGTGCTGCGCC
>JAWVDX010000090.1:0-5893 GCA_033857015.1 Gaiellaceae bacterium | reverse complement strand
CGGGATAGCGGTCGCGGGCCGCCAGGACCGGGTCGGCGACGGCTCCGGTGACGAGGACATAGGCCACGTTCTGCAGGCGCAGGACTGCGCTGCTCCGCGCCGGGTCGTGCGGGAGCCCGAGGGGCGTTACGATCAGCCCCGGCGGGCGCGGCAGGAACGGATCCTCGGCGAGCGCGGCGCCTGCGGGGACATTCGTCGCGATCCACTCGAGCGCGGCGACGCGGGTGTCCTTCCGGGTCAGCGCCACATCGGCGCGCACGGCCCAGGTGAGCGGCACGATCAGGAGCAGGAGCGTCACGGACGCGAGGTAGCGCACGCGCCCGGCGAGCGCCGCTAGCGGCGGGAGCAGCGCCAGCGTGTAGCGGTCCGGATGCGCGCTCGTGGCGAGCAGCACGACGAACACCGACCCGAGGAACGCAGGGAGCACGACGTCGGCGGCCTGCTTGCGCTGCCCCACCGCGAGCCCGACGCCGAGCAGCGCGACGAGGAGCACCGGCCCCAGCCCGTGCCAGAGGTGCCCGACGTACGCGAAGCCGGCCCAGTCGTCGTGCTCGTAGCCGAAGCCGCTGTGCGTGAGCGCCCGCGCCGCGTGCCAGGCATCGCGCGCGAAGCGTCCCGGATGGACGAGGGCGAACGGGCTCAGCAGGAGGAACCCCGCGAGGTACGCGACGCCGGCCAGCGCCAGGCGGCGAGGGTTCCGCCAGCCGAGCAGGACGAGCGGCACGAGGAGCAGGATCGCCCCGTAGCCGATGCTCGTCGCAACTCCCGCGGCGAGCGCCGCCCAGAGCAGCCGCCCGCGCACGGCCAGCGCCAGCGCGAGCGCGATCCCGAGCGTCACCGCCTCCACGGGCAGCGCCGCGTGCGCGTGCGCGACATGCGCCGTCTCGACCGCGACGACGAGCGCCGCGACGGCTCCTGGGACGAGGCCGTACGTCGACGCGAGCCACCACGTCGCCGCGACGGCGCCGACGGCAAGCGCCACGACGAGGAGCCGCGCCGCCAGCAGGCTCGGATGCGCGAACGGCGCCTCGACCACGGCGAGCAGATCGAGGAAGCCAGGCGGCGTACGGAACGAGTGCGGGTCGAAGCCGTCCCCGTGCGACATCCGCCAGGCCCGCGACACGACGCCCTGCTCGCCGGGATCGACGAGACCCGGATACGGGAGCCCGTGACGGATCCCGATCAGGCGCAGCGCCGCGGCAAGCGCGAGCACTGCGGCGAGCGCGGCCTTCGGGCCGCCCCAGCGCGAGTCCGCCGCAGCGGGCTCAGCGGGGCTCTCAGGCGCCGTGGGCTGCGCCACCGACGAGCTCGGCGACGTCGTCGCCCGCACGCACGATCACCGCATCCACCCCGGCCCGCTCGAGCTCCGCGACCTGCTCCCGCGTCATCACGGCCACCGCGGCGACCGCTAGCTTCCCCGCGGGGACGTCGTGCAGCAGGCGCAGCACCATCTCGAGATCGGCTTCCGCGGTGCTGTCGCGGTCGGGGACGAGCAGGACGATCTCCGGATCGACCCACTCGAGCGCCCGCTCCAGCTGCTCGTCGGTGCTGACCTCGACGACGCAGTCGATCCCGAGGTCGGCGGCCGCGTCGTGGATCGCGCGCAGCTCGTCCTCGTCGAACGCGTCGAGGTCGAGGACGAAGGCATCGGCGCCGGCGGCCTGCGCGGCCTCGAGCGCCCCGCTCCCGCGCCAGAGGAGCGGCAGCTCGGTCGCCTCGCGCACCCCCTCGGCGTGCGCGAAGAGCGCGATCGCCTCGGCGCCATTCGCCTGGGCGGCATGCACCGCTTCCGGCCCGTCGACGGCGACGATGATGGAGATTCCGTCGCCCTCGGCGATCGCTTGGCTGAAGTGGCGGTGCCCGCTCAAAGCTTCGACCGGCGGATCGTACCCCACGCGCCCATTGTCGCGTCCGCGGGCAACAGCTACAATATTGCGGTGTCAACGATTCAGACAAAGCCTGTGCCGAGCTTCGCGCGGGACAACAGTCCTCAGATGCAGGCGTTCGTGCGCCTGCTGCGCGCCCACCAGGCGATCACCCGGCGGCTCTCGGCCGAGCTCCTGCGCACGCATGGGCTGACGCTCATGGACTACGAAGTGCTCCTCCACCTGTCCTTCGAGGACGAGAGGAAGCTGCGCCGCGTCGACCTGGCCGAGCGCGTGCTGCTGACGGCCTCCGGGATCACGCGGCTCCTCGACGGGCTCGAGCAGGCGGGGTACGTCACGAAGTCCAACTGCGCGTCCGACGCCCGCGTGACCTACGCGGTGCTGACCGAGACCGGCCTCGAGAAGCTGCGCGACGCCGCCGGCGCCCATGTGGCAGGCGTCAACGAGCTCCTCGGCGAGCGGCTCGACGGTGAGCAGGTGGGACAGCTGGCGGAGTTGCTGGGGCAGATCCCCGGGGTTGACCCGAACGTCCCTCTCTGCAGCCCCGGGTAAGCGCGCTCTATAGCGTTGCGCTCCGTGACGCGAGCGCTTCTCCGCCTGCTCGAGCGTGCGCGCCTGCTGCGGCCGGCGTGGCGTTTCGTCGAGGCATTCCGCTCCTGGCGGGGCCGGGGCCTCGAGCAAGGTGTGCGGATCGCCCCGGACGGGCTGCCGCTCCCACCGACGCGGCTGATCGTGCTCGTGGCGGGGACGCCAGAGCCGGAGTGGTTCCTGGAGAGCGGGGCGCTGGCCGCGCGCAGCATCCGCAGCGCCCTCGGGAAGGCGGGCGCGGAGCTCGAGCGGATGGGCGCCGTCCTCGACTTCGGGTGCGGCTGCGGGCGGGTGCTGCGCCACTGGGCGCACCTCGACGGGCCGGAGATCTGGGGCACCGACTACAACGAGCGCCTCGTCGACTGGTCGCGCGAGAACCTGCCGTTCGCGCACGTGGGGCGCAACGAGCTCGAGCCGCCGCTCCCGCTCGAGGACGAGCAGTTCGATCTCGTCTACGGGCTGTCCGTCTTCACTCATTTGCCGGAACGGCTCCAGCACGCCTGGATGGCGGAGCTGCGCCGCGTGGTGCGCCCCGGCGGCTTCATCCTCTTCACGGCGCACGGGCGGCGGTACGTCGACCGGTTGGACGAGGAGGAGCGGGAGCGGTTCCTCGCCGGCGACCTCGTCGTCCGCTGGGATCGGGTGGCGGGGACGAACCTCTGCGCCGCGTACCACCCTCAGTCCTGGGTGCAGGAGAGCCTCGCCCGCGAGCTGGAGCTGGTCGAGTTCGTCCCGGAAGGCGCGCGGGGGAACCCGCACCAGGATCTGTACCTGCTGCGCAGGCCGGCGCTTCCGGGGTCGTAGCCCCTCGTCGTTGCAGACAAGTCCCCGTGGTCTAGTCGCGGGACATGTCTCGTTTGGGCGATGGCTCCTCGTCCCATGTCTCTGTGCCTGGCACCGAGACATGTCCGCGCGGGCCTGGCTCTACAGGCCGAGGCGTTCGAGCAGTTGCTCGTCGCGGCGCCACTTCGGGGCGACCTTGACGTGCAGCTCCAGGAAGATGGTGCGCCCGAGCAGGGCCTCGATCTCCGGCCTGGCGCGCGTCCCGATCTCGCGGACGACCGAGCCCCGCTTGCCGACCAGGATCAGCTTCTGCGACTCCGTCTCGACGAGGATCCGCACCCGCACGACCTTCTCGCCCAGCTCCTCGACCTCCGCGACCAGGGCATGCGGGAGCTCCTCGCGGGTCAGGTGGAGCGCCTTCTCCCGCACCAGCTCGGCGATCTGCGTCTCGACCGTCAGATCGGTGCGCGAGTCGACCGGGAAGTACGCGGGCCCCTCCTTCAACAGCGACAGGAGATCGCCCCGCAGCTCGTCGATGCCGTCGCGGACGAGCGCGCTCACCGGGTGCAGCGCGTGGAAGTCCCCGAGCCCCGCGGCGACCTTCATCTGGGAGATGACATGCGCCGGCTTCAGGCGGTCGATCTTGTTGAGCGCGATGATCACCGGCACGCCGAGCTCGAAGACCCGCTTCGCGACGAAGCGGTCGCCGCCGCCGATGCGGTCGCGGGCGCTCAGGACGAAGAGCACCGCATCGGTGTCCTCGAGGGCCATGTCGACGGCGCTCTGCATGTGCTCGGTCAGCGGATCCAGCGGCCGCTGCACCCCGGGCAGATCCGTCAGCACGAGCTGAGCATCCTCGGCGTTCACGACGCCGAAGATCCGCCGCCGCGTCGTGTGCGGCTTGTCCGAGACGATCGCGACCTTGCCGCCGCAGAGCGCGTTCACGAGCGTGGACTTCCCCACGTTCGGCCGTCCCGCGACGGCCACGAAGCCACTTCTCAAAGCTCGAACGCCGCCGGCAGCAGCTCTTCCGGCGTGCAGGTCACGAGGTTCCCGTCCGGCCCCGGGTAGACGACCCGGTGCACCTCGAGCTCGCGCAGCCACTGGCGGCAGCCGCCGCACGGCGTCTGCGTCACGGCGATCGCCTCGAACGCGTCCGGCGTCTCGCCTTCGGAGATCGCCCGCGCGATCGCGGCCCGCTCTGCGCAGATCCCCAGCGGGAACGCGCCGCTCTCGACGTTCACGCCCTCGAAGATCCGCCCGTCGTGCGTGCGCACCGCCGCACCGACCTGCAGCTGCGAGTACGGCGCGTAGGCCCGCTCCGCCACGGCGGCGGCCCGCTCGAACAGCTCGACGTCGGACTGGCTCATGCGGCGATGGCCTTGAAGAGGACGAGTGTGAGAAGCGATCCGATCAGCGCTCCGTAGGTTACCTCCAGTGCCGAGTGCACACCGGCCTCGACCCGCGTCTGCGCGACGAGCAGCGCCATCACGAGCGCGATCGACGAGATGAGGAAGCGATGCGCGTCGCCGACGACCAGCGTGAGCAGCATCCACCCCGCGAAGGCCACCGCAGAGTGCCCGGACGGGAGGCCTCCGCGCAGCGGCGTCCCGCTGTGCGTGAGCGCCTTAGTCGCGATGACGACGAGGGACACCACCACGAGCGCGATCAGCGACACGTAGAGCGGAGCGTCGGTGACGCGGTTCAGCAGCCGCTCGTTCCGGTGCCGGAGCGCGCGCTCGAAGACGATGTAGCCGACCGCCACCGCGTTCACCGTGGCGATGAGCACCGCCCCCGCGGCGACGTCCTTCGCGAGCTTGGCCATCGGGTCGAAGGACGTCGTCGCGACGTCGATCGCCCCCTCGATCGCGCTGTTCACCATCTCGGTGATCAACACGAATGAGATCGCGATCATCAGCGCGAGCAGCTCGAACTCGCGGACGCCGACGACGATCGCCCCGACCAGCACGACGACCGCCACGAAGAAGTGGATCCGCATGTTCCGCTGCGTGCGGAGCACGTGGATGATCCCCTCGAAGGCCCAGTTGAAGCTGTCCAGGACGGACGGGCGCTGCGCGCTCACGCGTACACCGCCTCGCGCGCTTCCATCGCGGCGCCGTGGTCGTGGCCGAGCAGGTGGAGCAGCGCGTGCACGAGCGGCGCGCGCCACGCCTCGCCGACGAACTCGGGGCAGATCACGACGTCCCCGAGCTGGCGCGGCAACCCTTCCGGGAGCGCGTCGAGCCCGTCGATCGGGAACGCCAGCGCATCCGTCACCTCGTCGATGCCGAGGTGCTCCGCCTTGAGCGCGCGGATCTCCTCCGGTGGCACGAACGCGAGGCCGAGCTCGCCGGCCTCGACGCCCTCGCCCGCGAGCACGGCCCGCGCGAGCGCGACCGCCTCGCCGGCGTCCACGTCCGCCCCGCTCCGGTTCTCCACCTCGACTTCGACCATCACTTCTGGCGCTGTGTCCCCGTCTGCTCCGCGTGCAGCTTGTACGCCGCGACGATGCGCTGGACGAGCTTGTGTCGCACGACGTCCTCGTTGCCGAAGCGCACGAAGCCGATCCCGTCCACGTCGCCGAGGATGTCCTGCACCTGGATCAGCCCGGAGGCCTGGTCGCGCGGGAGATCCAC
>JAWVDX010000089.1:0-3391 GCA_033857015.1 Gaiellaceae bacterium | reverse complement strand
GTGTTCTCGTGCACCTTGTTGCCGCGCAGCAGCTCGGCGGTCTGGCGCAGGTCGGTGATCGTCCCGTTCGAGCAGTTGCCGACGTAGACCTGGTGGATCGGGACACCCAGCACCTCGGAGAGCGGCTTCACGTTCTCCGGGTTGTGCGGCATCGCGATCAGCGGCTCGAGCGAGTCGAAGTCGATCGCCAGGGTGTGGTCGATGCGCGCGTCTGGATCGCTGCGCTCGGCCGTCCACGGACTGTCGGTGCGGCCTTCCAGGTACTCGGCAGTCTTCTCGTCGGCCGGGAAGATGCCCGTCTCGGACCCGGCCTCGACGGCCATGTTCGCGACGGCGAGCCGCTCGTCGATCGTGAGCGCCTCCGCACCCGGCCCGACGAACTCGAGCGCCATGTTCGTGCCGCCGCCGGCGCCGATCTGGGCCAGCACCGCAAGGATCACGTCCTTCCCGGACACGAAGCGTCCCTTCTCGCCGGTGACGTGCACCTGGATCGTTCCCGGCACGGTCTGCCAGAACGTCCCGAAGACGAGGCAATGCGCGATGTCCGTCGAGCCGAGGCCCGTCGCGAACGCGCCCAGCGCGCCGTGCGTGCACGTGTGCGAGTCGCCGCCCGCGATCACCGAGCCCGGGACGATCCAGCCGTCCTCGACGAGCACCGCATGCTCGATCCCGCCGCGCCCCTGGTCGTAGTACGTGACGCCGAAGCGCCGGCTCCACTCCTTCAGGCGCTGCTGGAGGATCGCGGAGCGCTCGTCCTTCGCCGGCGCGAAGTGGTCGGCGACCATGACGATCTTCGACGGGTCGAAGACCTCGGTCGCGCCCATCTTCTCCATCGCGCGAAAGGCCACCGGCCCGGAGACGTCGTTCGCCATGACGACGTCGCAGCGCACCATGACGATCTGCCCCGGCTCGACGTCGTCTGCGTCGCAGTGGGAGAGGATGATCTTCTCGGCGAGGGTGTAGCCCATGGGGGACGTACAGGGTAGCGGGAGCGTTTATGGTCCCGCACGGCATGACAGAAAGCCAGACTCGTCAGATCCTCTTCGGCGGCCGCACGGGCTACGAGGAGATCGAGCACCTCGTCTCGGACGAGGATCCCGACACGGCCCTCTGCGGCGTCGACCAGACCGACATCCCGTGGGAGCAGGGCCTGCCGATCTGCCAGGCCTGCGTGGCGGTGTCGCAGGGTCGCATGTCCTGATGGACGCGCTCCCGTTCGCGCTCAGATGGCTCGTGGAGCCGGTCGCCTCGACGGACGAGGCAGGGACGCTCACGATCGAGGCAGGGCCGCGAACGGACATGTTCGTCTCGCCGCAGGGTGACCCGCCTGCGCTGAATGCGCCCGCGCTCGTCGGCGGCCCGGTGGCGGGCGACTTCACGCTCAGCGCGTGCGTGCAGGTGCCCTTCGCGGCGAGCTTCGACGCAGGCGCGTTGCTGCTCTACGGCGACGCGTCCCGGTGGGCCAAGCTCTGCTTCGAGTTCTCGCCACAGCGCGAGGCAATGGTCGTCTCAGTCGTGACGCGTGGTGTCTCGGACGACGCCAACGGCGCTGTCGTAGCGGGCGACACGGTCTGGCTCCGCGTGGCCCGCGTCGGCTCGGCGTACGCGTTCCACTCCTCGCTCGACGGCGAGACGTGGAGCTTCGCGCGACACTTCGCGCTCGACGGCGAGCTCGAGGCCGGCTTCGTGGCGCAGTCGCCCACGGGCGAGGGTTGCGCCGTGCGCTTCACCGACGTGCGCTTCGAGCAGCGCACGCTCGGCGACCTGCGCGACGGCTCCTAGAGACGTGACGCAGACTGCTGGGCCTCGCGCAGCACCTGTGCGACCTCTGGCAGCCAGAGGCGGGCACGCTCGACGTTGGGGCCGGGCGGCGCCAGCGCAACGGTCTCCGCTTGCACCTCCGTCATCACGAGCATCGCGCGACGTGGACCAGGCTCTGTCAGCGCTTCTTCGATCCTCTCGGCGAGCCACACCGGCTTGATGGCGAGTGCTGCGGTGCGCGCCGCCAGCCGCTTGTGCGTCGGCTGCCAGACGCGATTCAGCGCGTAGACGATCGTCACGACGCGTGACGCGTCGTCGAGCAGGCGCTCGACGAGCGCGAGCCGCTCGCCGGGGCGGGCGAGCGTCAGGAACCCGGCGGGTGCAAAGCCACCCCAGGTGAGCGCTGCCTCCTCGATGCGCCGCGCCGCCAGCTCCTCCGGATAGTCCCCGAGCCGCGCCTGCCAGCTCGCCAGCAGCCCGACGGTGCGCAGCGCCACGCCGTTGGCGAGCGCGTCGGCGGACGACGGCGCTGCTCCTCCAAGAAGTCCGTCGACGGACTCATCCGCGTAGTCGCGCGGCCACCAGATCAGCTCGATCGGGACGCCCTCGCGGTAGCCGGAGACGCGGCGGGCGGGCGTCGCCTGCTCTCCCCAGGTGCCTAGCTCCGTGAGTCCTGCGGCGCGAGCGTGCTCGAAGCAGGCGGTGAGGCCAAGCGGCTCCGCTGTCACCACGAGCATCTCGATGTCCGAGACCTCGTCGGCCACGCCCCGGGAGACGCTGCCGGTGAGCACCACCTCCTCGACCATAGGCGGGAGGGCATTCGCGATCCGCTCCGCGAGTGCGCGCAGGTCCACGGTTCGAGCGAGCGGCATCGCGGCACGTCCTCCTAGCGCGGCCCGAGCTCGGTGTCGAGGCGGGCCGGCCAGTCCAGGTTCCCGAGCCGCGCCGCGACGAGGACGTCACGCCAGTCTCGCGAGGCGAGGCGCACCGCGTAGTCGAAGGCGCCGAGGTCGCCGGCGGCGCAGATGACGATCGCCGCCTGGATCCGCTCCGGCACCTGCTTCTCGACAAGTGGCAGCTCGAGCGTGGCGAGACGCTCGAGCAGCCGCTCCGCATCATCGCCGAAGTCGCGTCGCACGCGCGCGGCGAGGCGCTCCGAGACGGCCCTCGTGTCGAGCTCGAAGCCGATCGCGACGGTCGTGCCGTCGCGGAACGCCGGCTCGTGCGGGACGGGGCCGAGGGAGACGAACCCGACCTTCTCGGCGACGCGCTGCGACGCGCGATTCTCGGGGTGGGCCATCAACGTCAGCCGGGCGATGCCCCGATCCCGCGTCGCCCAGCGCACGATCGCGCTCGCGGCCTCGGTCATCAGCCCGCTTCCGCGCGCCTCACGCGCCAGCCAGTAGCCGACCTCGCCTCCCTCGCGGAGCCGGACCGTGATGATCCCGAGCAGCTCGTCGCTGCGCCCGTCCGCGATCGCGAAGGTGCGCTCCGGATCGTCCTGCGGGAGCTGCGACTCGACGACGCGCCTGCGATCGTGGCGGGCTGCTCCGACCCGGACGTGCCGCGGTTCATCCCGTTCGTCCCGTCGCCGTACACGCACGAGGACGCCGAGGCGTTTCTGGCGCGC
>JAWVDX010000088.1:0-7603 GCA_033857015.1 Gaiellaceae bacterium | reverse complement strand
GTGTACCGGCCGGACCAGTACCTCGCGGACATGGACGCAGGCTTCTACTCGGCGGACTACCTGCGCGCCTGGGTGCGCTCGGCCCAGCTGCGCTCGTTCCTGTACGAGCGCTTTGGCGAGGGCTGGTGGCGCTCCCGCGACACCGGCGACTTCCTGCGCGGGCTCTTCGCCGAAGGCACGGAGCCCTCGAGCGAGGAGATCGCCGAGCGGCTCGGCTACGACGCGCACGACACCGGGCCGCTGCTCGAAGAGCTCGGCGTCTCGTAGCGGCCGCGCCTTGATCGCGATCCTCGGCGGCTTCGGTGCCGCGCTCATGTGGGCCACGACGACGCTCTGCTCGTCGCGCGCGAGCCGCTTGATCGGCGCGGAGCGGGTGCTCGCCTGGGTCATGCTGATCGGCCTCGTCGTCGTCGGGCCTGTCGCCGCGTGGCACGGGGTCCCGTCCGGGCTCGACTGGCGCGCGGCCGGGTACCTCCTCGTCTCGGGTCTCGGCAACGTGGTCGGCCTCCTCCTCACCTATCGCGCGTACCGGATCGGGAAGGTCGGCCTCATCGCCCCCATCGCCTCGACGGAGGGCGCGGTCGCCGCCCTGATCGCCGTCGCTGCGGGGGAGCACCTCGGGCTGGCTCAGGGCGCCACGCTCGGCCTCATCACCGTCGGGATCGTCCTCGCCGCAGTCGTGAGCGCTGACACCGAGGTGGCGCGCACCCACCACTGGCGCTCGGTCGCCTACGCCTCCGGCGCCGCGCTGACCTTCGGGGCGAGCCTCTATGCGACGGGCCGGGTCAGCGGCGAGCTGCCGGTCGCATGGGTGATCCTGCCGGCGCGGCTGCTCGGAGTCGTCGCGCTCGCGGCCCCGCTGGCAGCGCGGCGACGGCTCACCCTCACGCGGGAGGCGCTGCCGCTCGTCGTCGTGTGCGGCTTCGCCGAGGTGCTCGGCTTCGTGTCCTTCACGCTGGGCTCGCGGGACAGCCTCGCCGTCGCAGCCGTGATCGCCTCGCAGTTCGCGGGCGTCGCCGCGGTGCTCGCGTTCATCCTCTTTCGCGAGCGGCTGCTCCGCATCCAGATCGCAGGCGTCGCGGCGATCGCCGTGGGCGTGGGCGTCCTCAGCGCGCTGCACGCCTGAGCGCGGCTAGCTCGCAGACTGGCGCGTGACCGAGAAGCCGGCGCCGTCGGACGTGAGCGCGCCGGGAACCGCGATCCCGTTTACGCTCGCCGTGTCGGGGAGGAGCCGGATCGGCGTCGCGTCCCACTGGCTGCTCGCGATCGCGCCGGTGCGCCCGTCGGTCGTCACGGCGAGGCCCTTCGAGAAGGAGACGGTCCCGAAGTCTGCGAGCGGCAGCACCTGGCAGCGCCCGAACTGGTTGCACCCGGACGGAGCCTCCGCGATCCACTCCGCCGAGGACACGTCCGGAGCAGCCATCGTGAGCCGCTTCGTCAGCACCGTGTGGCGGGTCAGGTTCTGCAGCCGGAGCGTCACGCTCGTGCCGTCGACGGCGACGACCGCGTGGAGGCGGTCGCCTGCGCTGATCTTCAGCTTCGTCTTCACCGACGCGGCGGGGACGAGCTCGTACCAGACCGAGTAGACCGGCTTGCCGGCTGCGGTGCAATCGGACGAGGTGCCGATCTGCTCGAGTGACGTCGACGTCGCCGCGGCGCCGCCGAGCCCGATCCAGAACGCGGAGTAGCTAGGGCTGCCGGCCGTGCAGCTCGCCGCGGGTTGCGTCCAGGAGCCGGACACGGCGCGGAAGCTCGCCGGCGCCCCGGTCGTCGCGTCGGTGCGCGCGATCGCGTAGCCGGCCCAGTTGGAGCTGTCGGCCGGGTCGGCCGCAGCCGCCGACGAGACGATCGCCAGTGCAAGGACGAAGGCGACGAGCCCCGAGAGGAGGAAGCGCGGACGACTCATGCACCCAGGACACCATGCGAAGCTGTGCATCTCCTGGGAATGCCGTGCGAATTCGACCGGTGTGGCCGACCGTCGCGACGGAATGTGCCATGCGAAACGAAGTAGCGCTACTCTGGAGCTGTCCGCGCTCCGTTCGGCGGCTAACCGGGGGTGGCGGGCAATGACCTTGAGATCTGTCCGCGAGCGGCTCGGCCTCGCGCGCGGCCCGAGCGCAGGCGAGGCCCTCGAGGACACGCAGGCGTCGCGCGAGCTCGCCTCGATCGTCGAGCACTCCGACGACGCGATCATCGGCAAGCAGATCGACGGGACGATCACGAGCTGGAATCCCGCCGCAGAGCGCCTCTACGGCTACTCCGCCGAGGAAGCGTCGGGGGCGCCCATCTCGCTCCTGTTCCCGGCCGACCGCCCCGACGAGTCGGAGCGGATCCTGACCCTCCTGGAGCACGGCGGCTCACTCGACCACTTCGAGACCCAGCGGGAGCACAAGGACGGGACGCTCATCGACGTCGAGCTGACCGTCTCGCCGATCGTGGATGACGCCGGGGACGTCGTCAGCGCCTCGGAGATCGCCCACGACATCAGCGAGCGCCTCGAAGCGGGGGAGCTGCTGCACCGCTCGGAGGAGAGCTACCGGCTGCTCTTCAACCGCAACCCGGCGCCGATGTGGATCTTCGACATCGAGACGATGCGCTTCCTCGCCGTCAACGACGCCGCGGTGGAGCACTACGGCTACTCGCGCGACGAGTTCCTGGCGCAGACGACTCTCTGCCTCGTCCCGCCGACCCTGCGCACCCTCGAGCACGGCAGGCCCGAGCCGACCGAGGCCGCCGTCGACCGGCACGTCAGGAAGGACGGGACGCTGATCGACGTGCTGATCTCGTCGAACGCGCTCGAGCTCGAGGGGCGCGCCGCCCAGTTCGTGCTCTCCCAGGACGTCACGGCGCAGCACCTCCTCGAGGCGCAGCTGCGCCAGAGCCAGAAGATGGAGGCGATCGGCAACCTCGCCGGCGGGATCGCCCACGACTTCAACAACATCCTGATGATCATCCGGACCTGCGCGTCGTTCCTGCTCGAGCGCGCGGACGACCCGGAGACCCGGCGCGACGCCGAGCACATCGACAAGGCCGCCGAGCGCGCCGCCGAGCTCACCCACCAGCTGCTGGCCTTCAGCCGCGAGCAGGCGCTCGAGCTCGAGCGCATCGACCTGAACGCCGTCGTCGAGGAGTCCTACGCTCTCCTCCAGCGCCTGCTCGGCGAGCAGATCGAGATCGTGCGCGACCTCGACCCCACGCTCCAGCCCGTCTGCGCCGACCGCGGCCAGCTGAGCCAGGTCATCCTCAACCTGGCCGTCAATGCGCGTGACGCGATGCCGGGGGGCGGCTGCCTCACCCTGCGCACGGCGACACAGGTGCTGGGCGAGGAGTACGCAGCGGAGCATCTCGACGCCACGCCCGGCGTCTACGCACTCCTCCAGGTCATCGACACGGGCAAGGGGATGGACGCCAAGACTCAGGCGCGCGCGTTCGAGCCGTTCTTCACGACCAAGCAGACCGGGACCGGGTTCGGCCTGGCCACCGTGCACGGGATCGTCGAGCAGAGCGGCGGCCACGTCTGGATCGCCAGCGCGCCCGAGGCCGGGACCACGTTCAACATCCACCTGCCTGTTGCCCGCGACCCGGTGCGCTTTGCACGCCTCGATCTGGACGGCAGCTCACTCGAAGGAACCGAGACGATCCTCTACGTCGAGGACGACGACCATCTGCGCGAGCTCATCGCCGGCGCGCTGAGCCGGCTGCACTACACGGTCGTCGCCGCCGCGAGCGGCGCCGAGGCGCTCAGGCTCGCCGACGAGCACGAGACCCTGGACATCCTCGTGTCGGACATCGCCATGCCCGGCCTCGACGGGCGCGAGCTCGCAAAGGTCATCGGCGCGACGCGACCGGAGCTGCGGGTGCTCTTCACCTCCGGCTACCCGGACGACCGCGTCGTGGCTCCGGGACGGACCGGCGCCTACATCCAGAAGCCCTATCTGCCCGACGAGCTCGCAAAGAGGATCCGCGATCTGCTCGACACCGAGCGGGTCGCCGTCTAGCTCGACGCGGGCGCGGTATCTGCGTGCTCGAGGTCGACCTGCGCAGAGCGGACGGTCTTCCACGAGTCCCAGGTGATCTTGAGGATCAGCGCGGTGATGAGCAGTCCGACGAGCGGGTCGGCGATACGCGCCCCGAGCGCCACCGAGGCCGCACTGACGACGACGCCAAGCGAGACGAAGCCGTCGATGCGGGCGTGATTGCCGTCCGCGGTCAGCGCGGCGCTCGCGAGGCGTCTGCCGGCAGCGAGGCGCACGCGGGCCGCGATCTCGTTGCCGGCGAAGCCGACGATCCCGGCGGCCGCGAGGAGCCAGAGGTGGGTGAGCTCGTGCGGGTGCAGGAAGCGGAGGATTGTCTCGTAGAGCGCGACGCAGGCTGAGACGAAGATCGCCAGCACGACCGCGAGCCCGGCGAGCTTCTCGCCGCGCACGCTGCGCAGGAAGAACGCGATCCCGAGCGGCACCGCTGTGAGCGCATCGCCGTAGTTGTGGATCAGATCCGCGAGCAGGGCGACCGAGCCCGAGAGCGTGAAGATCAACGTCTGGAGCGCGGCGGTGAAGCCCAGCACGGCGAGGCTGGTCGCAACCGCCTTGACGCCCGCTCGCGAGCGGACGATCGAGCGATCCACGAGGCCGTGCGAATGTCCGTGGTCGTGGTCGCCGTGGGAGTGCCTGGTCACGCGCTCAGCTCCGCCGGCCGTTCCGGGTAGTCGAGGCGCAGATGGGCGACATGCGAGGTCGCCTCCTCGAGCAGGACGCCTACGTGGCTGTCGTGCAACGCATAGAGGACGTTCCGGCCTTGCCGCTCGCCGATCACCAGGCGCAGATGCCGCAGCACGCGCAGCTGATGCGAGACCGCCGACTGCTCCATCTCGACCGCCTCGGCCAGCGCGCCGACCGTGCACGCCCCTTCGCGCAGTCGAGCGAGGATGCGCACCCGGCTCGGCGTCGCGAGCGCCTGCATCGTCTCGGCGACGGCCCTCGCTGTCTCGGCATCGACCGCGCCGAGCTTCGTTCGTCCTCCGGTTCCGTGGCTCATCGTGACCTACAATACATGCTTGAGTGTTCATGTCTGCACGGGGTTCGAGACCTCGCGGGTACTCTGGTCGTGTGGCGACGCACATGATCCAGATCGCGCCGCTCGGCGGTGTTCCCCGGATCTCAGCGGCTGAGCGAGCACGGCTCGAGGCCCGCGTGCGCCTCCTCGCCTGGGCGGGGATCGGCTGGCACGTCGTCGAGTTCGCCATCGCGATCGCCGCCGGCCTGGCGGCCGGCTCGATCGCCCTGATCGGCTTCGGCGCCGACAGCCTCGTCGAGGCCTTCGCCGGCCTCGTCGTCGTCTGGCTCTTCACCGGTAGGCGCGCCGGCTCGCACACCGCCGAGCGGCGCGCGCAGCAGCTGATCGCACTCAGCTTCCTCGTCCTCGCCGTCTACGTCGGCAGCGAAGCCGTGCGGACGCTCGTCGCCGGAAGCCACCCCGGCACGAGCTGGGTCGGCGTCGGGCTCGCCGCCTTCACGGCACCGACGATGCCGCTGCTCGCCGTCGCCAAGCGCCGGCTGGGCGAGAAGCTCAACTCGTCGGCCACCGTAAAGGAAGGTGCGCAGAGCATGCTCTGCGCGTATCTCTCGATCGGTCTCCTGGCCGGGCTGCTCCTGAACGCGCTCGCCGGCTGGTGGTGGGCCGACCCCGCCGCCGCCCTCCTCATCGCCGCTGTCGCGCTCAACGAAGCACGAGCGAGCTGGCGCGGCGAAGGCTGCTGCGACACCTGCTGAGACGGCAAGCTCGTCTGCCGTGATCGGGCCCAACTCGTCCCGCGAGGGGACTCAGGCTCGCGGCATCTTCGGGCCCCATTCGAAGAAGGGCAGGTTGCGAGGCGGGCGCATGCATGCACCGGAGTACAGGAGCTTGTCGCCGGAGGTCGCGGTCGAGAATGACCTGCACGTGAAACCGGCCGGGCCCTTGATCCGGCCGGTATCCCTCTGATGCGTGAACCGCGTCACCCAGGGTTGCGCTGAAGCACAGGACATGTTTCGCGCCGCGATCGTGTACTTGTTGCCTGCAAGGTTGCCGCCGGCGGCGCGGATGCTCCAGTGGGCGCCTGCGACCACGATCTTGCACTGGGAGAGGGTCGACGACGCTGCTCCGGAGCCGGCGGTATGTGTCAGACGCGCCTGAAGAGGTGCCACGGAGAGCACGAGCGCTGCGGAGCACGCGAGGCCGAGCGTGGCGATCATTTTCGTGTGGTTGAGGCTCATTGTGGCTGCCTTCCGGTTCGACGACGTGGACGAGTCTGGTGTGCCGACCAACGTTGCTCGGAGGTCATCTAGGGAGTCGAGGGGCCCGCTGGGTGCGCGAGGCCGAGCTGGAAGAGGCTGCCGAGCCGGTCGGGTACGCCCCAGTGCTCGACGATCTGGCCGGTCTCCACGCGGAGGGCGTCGAAGACGTCGATGCGCATCGTCCGACCCGTCGGCGGGTTGCCCATGAAGGAGCCGTCGTTGGTGCCGCTCCCGGTCATGCGTAGCCAGACGGTGCCGCGACCGTCGACCGCGAGATCGTCGATCGTGAGGTGGAAGTCGGAGAAGGCGCGTCGCAACGAGGCGATCACCGCCTTGACCCCCTCGGGGCCCGCGGCATGGTTGGGACCGAAGTTCTGGTGTTCGACACAGTCCGGCGCGATCAGCTCGTCGGCGACGTCGAGGTTGCCGTCGTTGAAGCCTTCGTCGATCAGCCTGCGGACGAGCGTTTCCGAGCTCTGCGGCATGACTTCTCCCTTTTCGCTACAGCATCACTGTATTAGATAAGGTGGTACTGTGCCAGCCGTGGCCGGAGAAGTCAAACCCCGCCGCTACCGCTCGCAGCGCCGAGCCGAGCAGGCCGAGCAGACGCGGCAGCGCGTGCTCGATGCCGCCGCCAAGCTGTTCGAGCAGCACGGCTTCGAGGGCGCGAGCATCGCCGCGATCGCCGAGCACGCCGGGGTGTCAGCGGAGACTGTCTACGCCCGCTTTCAGAACAAGCGCACACTGCTCGGCGAGCTCGTCCGCCAAGCAGTTCGTGGCGCTGACCCACGACCGGTCCCCGACCAGGATGGACCGCGAGCGCTCGCGAGCGTGACCGACCAGCGAGAGCAACTCCGGCTCTTCGCAGCCGACGTCGTCATCCGACTCGAGCGCGTCGGACCGATCGTTGCGACCGTCGGCGCCGCCCGCTCCGAGCCGGAGCTCGCAGAGCTCCTCACCCGGCTCCACGCGGATCGGCTCAAGAGCCTGCGCCACTTCGTCGACGCGCTCGCCGCCAACGGACCGCTGCGGCTCCCCGCGAGCCAAGCCGTGGATAGCGTCTGGGCGCTGACCAGCCCCGAGCTCCACCAGCTCCTGACCCGCGTCCGCGGCTGGACGCGACGCCGCTACTCCGATTGGCTCGCCGACAGCCTCGCCACCCTGCTCCTCTAGATTGGCGGCGCGGGCGTGGACATCCGTGCGCTCGATCGGAGCAAGGCGATGGAGATTCCGAGACCTGAGCTGGGTTCCAGGTTGGGGGCGGAACGAGTAAAGGCGCATACGGGATTAAGACGTTCCTGCAAATGGGGTTATTTCTGGCGCTCGGGTAG
>JAWVDX010000087.1:0-6961 GCA_033857015.1 Gaiellaceae bacterium | reverse complement strand
CCTCGATCGAGCCCGAATTCACCGCCCTTTCCGACGACGAGCTTCGGGAGAAGACGGTCGAGTTCCGGCAGCGACTCGAGAACGGGGAGACGCTCGAGGAGCTCCTGTTCGAGGCCTTCGCCGCGGTCCGCGAGGCCCGCTTGCGGGAGTCCGATCAGCGCATGTTCGACGTCCAGTTGATGGGCGGGATCGTGCTGCACGAGGGTGACGTCGCAGAGATGAAGACCGGTGAGGGCAAGACGTTCGTGGCCAGTCTCGCGCTCTACTTGAACGCGCTCGCAGGCCAGGGCGTTCACCTCGTTACGACGAACGACTACCTCGCCCAGCGTGACGCCGAGTGGAACCGCGGTGTCTACGAGCGCCTCGGCATGACCGTGGCCGCGATCTACTCGATGATGCCGCAGGACGAGCGCATTGCCGCCTACGAGGCCGACATCACGTACGGGACGAACTCCGAGTTCGGCTTCGACTACCTGCGCGACAACATGGCGACGGGACTGGAGTACCTCTCCCAGCGCGGCCACCCGTACGCGATCGTGGACGAGGTCGACTCGATCCTCATCGACGAGGCGCGCACGCCGCTCATCATCTCCGGCGAGCCGGAGACCGCCGCCTCGCTCTACTACGACTTCGCGCGCGTCTGCAAGACCCTCGTCGGCGTCCCGCACGATCCGCTGCGCAAGGGGATGGCGGAGAACGCGGACTACGAGTTCGACGAGAAGCACAAGACGATCGCGCCGACCTCCTCGGGCGTGGCCAAGATCGAGCGCGCGCTCCGCATCGAGAACCTCTACTCGCCGGAGAACTCGCAGCTCGTCAACCACCTCGTGCAGGCGCTGAAGGCGGAGTCCCTCTACGAGCGCGACGTCGACTACGTCATCGAGGACGACGAGGTCAAGATCGTCGACGAGTTCACGGGCCGGATCATGGAGGGCCGCCGCTGGTCGGAGGGCCTGCACCAGGCGATCGAGGCCAAGGAGGGCGTGAAGATCCAGGAGGAGCACGTCACGATGGCGACGATCACGCTCCAGAACTACTTCCGCCTCTACGACAAGCTCGCCGGGATGACCGGCACCGCGAAGACCGAGGAGAAGGAGTTCGTCGAGATCTACAACCTCGAGGTCATCGAGATCCCGACCAACGTCGACGTCGAGCGGCTCGACCGCAACGACCTGATCTACCGCTCGAAGGACGGCAAGTTCCAGGCCGTCGTGAACGACATCAAGGAGCGCTACGAGAAGGGCCAGCCGGTGCTCGTCGGCACGATCGCGGTGGAGACGTCCGAGTACCTGTCCGAGTTCCTGACCCGCGCTGGGGTTCCGCACAACGTCCTGAACGCGAAGCAGCACGAGCGCGAGGCGGAGATCATCAAGGACGCGGGCCAGCAGGGCTCGGTCACGATCGCGACGAACATGGCCGGCCGCGGCGTCGACATCAAGCTCGGCGAGGGCGTCCTCGACCTGGGCGGGCTGTACGTCATCGGCACCGAGCGCCACGAGTCGCGGCGCATCGACAACCAGCTGCGCGGTCGCTCGGGACGCCAGGGCGACGCCGGCGAGTCGCGCTTCTTCATCTCGGCCGAGGACGACCTCGTCCGCCTCTTCGCCGGCGACCGCATCACCCGCGTGATGTCGATGACGAAGATGGCCGAGGACCAGCCGCTCGACTCGAAGATGCTCTCCAAGCAGATCGAAGGAGCGCAGAAGAAGGTCGAGGAGATGAACTTCGTCTCGCGCAAGAACGTCCTCAAGTACGACGATGTCATGAACAAGCAGCGCACCGTGATCTACGAGCAGCGCCGCCGGGTCCTCGAGGGAGCCGACCTGCACGAGGAGGTCGTCGAGTGGATCGACGAGGTCGTGGAGCAGGTCGTCGGGCTCTACACCGAAGCGGAGGAGGGCGAGATCGACCTCGAGGGCCTCGTCCGCCAGATGCAGGCGCTGTACGAGACGGACATCACCGTCGACGAGCTGCGCGCCGAGGTGGAGCTGAGCCGCGAGGCGCTCGTCGAGGAGTTCCAGCAGGACGCGCGCGAGGCCTATGCCGAGCGGACGGAGGAGTGGGGGCCCGAGATCACCGGCGAGGTGGAGCGCTTCTTCGTGCTCCAGGTCGTCGACACGCGCTGGCGCGAGCACCTCGAGAACATGGAGTACCTCCGCGAGGGCGTGCACCTCAGGGCGATGGCCCAGAAGGACCCGCTCGTCGAGTACACCGGCGAGGGGCACGTCATGTTCGAGGAGCTCGGCCGCGCGATCCGCGAGGAGGTCGTGCTCCTGCTCTTCCATGCCGAGGTGCAGAGGAACGACGAGGCGGGCGCGGACCAGGCAGCCCTTCCGGCCCAGGGTGGGCGCGGCAACGGCAACCTCACGTACGAGCACGAGTCGCTCGCGGGCGCGGACGCGATCGCAGCTGCCATCGGCGGCGGGTCCGTCGCGGCTGCGGCCGGCACGGCGGCCGGCTCGACGACGGTCGTCGCATCCGAGCACGAGAAGGTGGGGCGCAACGATCCCTGCTGGTGCGGGTCGGGCAAGAAGTTCAAGCGCTGCCACGGCGCCTAGTCGATCGCTGATCGGCGGAGCCCGCCGGCCGGTGCCGCCCCAGACGCGGCGCCGGCTCAGCACGATCCCTCACCGCCCGTAGCGCTGCTACGACCGGTGAGTGTTCCCGCTGCCCGGCTTGGTCTGGAGCAGCCCCGACTCGACGCTCTCCACCCATCAGCGATCGCGTTCAAGTCAGAGGAAGAAAAGTGCCGAAAATGCTTCTATGCGGCCCTTCCTGCTGGTAGTTCTCCTTGCGCTCGCCTTCCCGCTCGTCGGGTCGGGGAGCAACCGCTACGAGGACCGGGCGCTTCCCGTGGGCCTCGGCGTCACGACCGGTAGCCGCATCGAGCCGACCTTCGGAGCGGTCGCCGCGTCGCTCGCGAGCCGCAGCGGCGAGGTGCGCTGCTGGTCGGCCCGCGACTGGGGCCGGATCAACGGCGAGTTCATCACCTACGGTGACGGGACGGAGAACCTCGACTACGTCTCGGGCTTCTACCGCCCGAGCACCGTGCGGATCCATCTCGCACCGCTCGCCTGCGCGGGTCTCGTCGACCTGAGGTACAGGCACTTCCATCCGGCGAGCGGCAAGGTCGAAGGGAGGATCGCCATCGCGGTCGAGACGCTGGCCCACGAGAGCATGCACATGCGCGGCTTCCTGAACGAGGCGACCGCCGAGTGCTACGCGCAGCAGCTCGTCGCGTCGACCGCACACAAGCTGGGCGCCTCGCTGGCCTACGGACGGCGTCTCCAGGAGCTGAGCTGGACGGAGCTCTATCCGAACCATCCGGACGAGTACCTCTCGGCCGAGTGCCGCGACGGCGGCAAGCTCGACCTGAACGCCCGCAGCCACGTCTTCCCGTGACAGACCACTGCCCGCCCGGGGAACCCGGACGGGCAGTGTGAGGAGGCGCCTGCCGGAGTCGAACCGGCGTGGACGGCTTTGCAGGCCGCTGCCTAACCACTCGGCCAAGGCGCCGGAGCGCCCATCCTAGCGGGAGGTGGCGGCCCTTACGCCGTTGCGAACGTCACCGAGACCGAGGCCTGGACTTCCTGCGTGCCGGGCTCGATCGGCGTCGGCGCTGCTGCGACCGAGTCCGTCTTCTGGTTGAACATGACCGGCGTGACCGCGCCACCCTCGGTGATCGCGACGATCGCGCCCAGCGCGACGCCGGCGGCATCGGCGAGCGCCTGCGCACGCGCCTTCGCGTCTGCGACGGCACCGGCGAGCGCCTTGCGCTCCAGCGCCTTCACGTTCGAGAGGGTGAGCGACGGGCCGTCCACGGAGTCCGCCCCCGCGGCGACGGCGGCATCGATGAGCTCGCCGGCCTTGGCGATCGACGGAAGGCTGGTCGAGACGCTCGAGCTGGCGTTGTAGCCGAGCACGGTCTGCCCGTCGTCGGAGAGCCGCTGCGAGAGGGAGACCTGCTGCGTCTGGATGTCCTTCGTGGCGATTCCCGCGGCCTTCAGGGCGGCGATGACCTTCGTCGCCGCCTCGGCGTTCGCGGACAACGCGGCGCTGGCGGTCTTCGCGCTCGTCTGGACGCCGAAGTTGAAGGCGACCCGATCCGGGACGGCCTCCACGCTGCCGAGACCGTTCACGGTGATCTGGTGCGCCGGCGCCGTGTCGCTGCGCGCGTCAGACGTGCGCGTCGCGGCGAGGACGACCGCCAGGGCGGTGATGGACACGGCCAGCAAGGCCATTCGGGCGCGGGACATAGCTCCTCCTCGGTCGGGTTACCTAGCTTGTACGGCGCCGACGGCGGAGCGGTCACGCGTCCGGCGGAGACTCCTGGCCTGCGAGCCAGGCGCGCCAGCGCTCACCGGCGGCCCGTCCCTCGGGCGTGGCGAGGAAGTGCTCGAGCGGGACGTGGAGGAACGCCGCCCGCGCCTCGGCGAGCGGCTCGTCGCCGTCGACGAGGTCCGCGCGCACGCGGATGCGCCGCCCTCGCGTGCTCTCGACCTGGGCGCGCAGGAGGAGCTCGGTGTGAATCGGCACGGGACGCCGGTAGCGCACGAAGATCCGCGCCGTCACGGCGGGGAAGCGGTGCCAGGTCGCGAGGATGCCGCAGGCCTCGTCGAGCGCGGCGGAGACGATCCCGCCGTGGACGATGCCGGGGCCGCCCTGGTGATGCTCCCCGAAGTGGACCGGCGCGAGGTAGGAGGTGATCCCCTCCTCGTCCGGCAGCGGGAGATGGAGGCCGAACGGGTTCTCCGCGCTGCACCCGAAGCAGGCCGGGTCGTGGTGCGGCGGGATCGGTGCGAGTGCCATGACCGCGCTAGCGGAGGCCGCCGCGCTCGTGGTGGGCCTTGAAGAAGTTCTCCGAGCCGGCGGTCGCCATCGCTGCGGAGGCGGAGATCTCGAGCGCCAGCGTCGCCGCGGCGATGATCTGCGCGAAGCGATACACCTTGCCGGGGCCGGCGCAGTCCATCAGGCCGAGCCACGAGCGGGCGTAGGGGAGGGTGGTGCCGCCGCCGACGGTGCCCACCTCGAGGCCGGGGAGCCGGATGGAGCAGTGGAAGCCGCCCTCGACGACCCAGCCCGTCCCGTGCGCCATGGAACTCGTCCCGACCATGCCGATGTCCTGCCCCGTCGCGGTGAACAGCGCGGCGATGACGGTCGCTGGCGTGAAGGCAACCGACTGCATGCCCGAGGCGATCGCCCCGTGCGTGCCGGCGAAGGCGAGGGCGCCCAGGTCGGCGGCGGTCGTGTGCAGGTTGCGGCGCAGCGCCGCGTCCGTGAGCGTCACCTCGGCGATCACCGTCTTCCCGTGGCCGCCCCGCTCGAAGTAGCGGTGCGAGGGCTTCTTGTCGCCGCCCATGTTCGCCTCGAGGATGGAGCGCTGCGGCTTCACGGGGGCGTTTTCCATGACGAAGCCCATGTTCAGCGCGTAGCTGTTGCGCGTCATCATGTTCGGCCCGCAGGCATCGCCGGTCGTCCATGTCCAGAGGACGTGGCACATCTGGCCGACGACGTGCGTCTCGACCTCGCGCAGCTTGGCGAAGCGCGAGAGCGACGGGTCGTCGCGGTCGAGCAGCCACTGGCGCATCGTCGCGACGCTGTCCTCGACCCAGCGCGCGAGCTGGACGGCCTCCGCGGTGTCGCGCATCACGAAGCAGGAGTCGCGCGTCATCCGGTCGCGCAGGACGTAGGTGCGGAAGCCGCCGGACTCCTCGGCGGCGCGGGCGCCGCGATAGAGCGAGGCGGAGAGCCCACCCTCGGTGTGAGCGAGCGGGACGAAGATCTCGTCGACGCTGCGGCCCGTCTCGACGACCGCCCCGTCCGGCTCGGACAGCTCGTAGGCGCCGAGCTCGATCGTGAGCGGGCCGACGACGGCGACCGGGACGACGGCGACGCCCGTGAGCGCCTCCTGCGCCGCGGCCCAGGGCGTCACGTCGTGCGAGAACACCTCGGGGTCGACGCGGCCGTCGAGCGCCTGCTGTCGCGCCGCGATCGACTCGGCGTCGTTGCGGCGCGGCCATTTCCGCAGTTCCACGTTACTCCTGCGTGCCCGGCTTGCCTTCGAGCTCCTTGAGGAGCAGCTCCTCGTCCACGTCGTGCTGGTTTCCCTCGTCCTTGCCGTTGTGGATGCCGAGGCGGGTGAGCTTCGTCTCGATGTCGTGCATGAGGCGCGCGAAGAACTGCTCGGGGTCGTAGCCGAAGGTGTCGATGTCGGGCGCCAGGTGCTTGTACATCTGCTCCATGAGCTCGAGGAGCTCGTCCCGGAGGCGGAGCAGCTCCTTCTGCATGTCCCGATCCATGCCGGCGGTCTTGAGGAAGTGCTCGGCGAAGGCCTGGTGGCGCGACTCGTCGACGAGGATCCGGCCGGAGAGGTCGCCGAAGAGCGTGTCCGGGAACGTCCGGTAGAACGTCCCGTAGAAGTGCTTGGCGAAGAGGTCGGAGACGAGGATGCCCCACATCCAGAGGGTCGGATCCTTCGCGCGCAGCAGGGCCGCGTGGTAGCGGAGCATCTGCTTCAGCTCGCGGATCTCCAGGGGGCGGCGCTCGATCTTGTTGTAGAGGCGCGTGAGGATCTCGAAGTGGCGCGCCTCGTCCAGGGCGAAGGTCGCGAGGAACAGGCGCTGCCCCGCGTTCGAGGACGTGCCGAAGAGCTTGAGCATGACCGCGGACGCGCCCGCGAGGGCGGTCTCCTCGCCGACGTAGACGGGCGTGAGGATCCGCGCGAGCGAGGTGCGCTCGAACTTGTCCATCCCGACGTCCTTCGTCCAGTCGAACGTGTCGGCCGCCCACTGTCCTTTCACGCCCTTGTGAAAGAGCGAGACGGAGCGCTCATCTGACATGTCGGGCCAGACGGTTCGCAGCACTGCTACCTCCCAGGAGTCGGGTCGGGGTTAGGTTAACGTTCGCGGCCTATGGCGGCGACGATCATGGACGGTACAGCCCTTGCGAAGCGCATCCGCGC
>JAWVDX010000086.1:0-2787 GCA_033857015.1 Gaiellaceae bacterium | reverse complement strand
CGGCTTCACGGACGCGCACGTCCATTTCCCGAGCTGGGCGCTCGCCCGCAAGGAGCTGCGGCTCGAGGGGGCGACCTCGCTGGAGGAGACGTTGACCCGGATCGCCGAGGCTGCGTCCGGGGCCGCTGCGGGCTGGCTGCGCGGCGGCGGCTGGCGAGCGGGGGACTGGGGCGGCGACGGAGCGGAGCCGACGAAGGAGGCGCTCGACGCCGTCGCGCCCCATGTCCCGGTGGCGCTCGAGTCGCGCGACCGGCACGCGCTCTGGCTCAACTCTGCGGCGCTCGCGCTGGCGAACGCACCGGAGTCGACGGGGCTGCTGCGCGAGGAGGCCGCGTGGGACTTTCGCGCCCGGCACCTGATCCCGACAGCGGACGCGTTCCTCACGGCGATCCGCGAGGGCCAGCGCGTCGCAGCGAGCCGCGGCGTGACGGCGATCCACGACTTCGACGGCCCGTTCGCGCTCCCGCTCTGGCAGCGCCTGCGCCGCGAGGAGTCGCTCACCCTGCGCGTCTGGCAGTCGCTCCCCGCCGACCGCCTCGCCGCGCTCGCGACGCTCGACTTCGGCTCCCGCTTCGGCGACGACATGCTCCGCCTCGGGCCGCTGAAGGTCTTCCTCGACGGGACGCTGGGGTCCGGGACGGCGCTCCTCCTGGACGGGAGCGGGCTCGAGCTGACGACTCGCGCCGAGCTGGAGGAGCTGATCCGCGGCGCGGCAGCGCTCGACTTCCCGGTTGCGGTGCACGCGATCGGGGACGGCGCCAACCGCAACGCCCTGGACGCCTTCGAGGCGACGCGGGAAACCTGGCAGCCGCGTGGCCTGCGCCACCGGATCGAGCACGCGCAGCTCCTCGCCCCGCAGGACATCCCCCGCTTCGCCGGGCTGGGAGTCGCCGCCTCGGTCCAGTTCAGCCACGCCCCGGCCGACCGCGAGCTGGCGGCTCGGGCCTGGGCGGGCCGCCTCGAAGGCGCCTATGCGTACCGCGCGCTCTGGGAAGCCGGCGCCGTCCTCGTGAACGGCTCGGACGCGCCGGTGGAGGAGCTCGACCCGCTCGCCGGCGTGCGCGCCGCGGTCGAGCGCGACGCTCCGCTCAGGGTCGAGGAGGCGCTCCTCGCCACCACCGTGCACCCCGCCTGGCTGACCGGCGAGGAGCGCCGCCGCGGCAAGCTGCTCCCGGGCCACCTCGCCGACCTCGTCGTGCTCGACCGCGACCCGCTCACCTGCCCGCCGGAGGAGCTCGAGGCGGTCGAGGTCGTCTCGACGATGGTTGGCGGACGCTGGGTCTTCAACCCGCCGCCCTGGGACTGAGGCGTGGCGCTCTATGTCCGGCGTGTGAAGATTTCTTTAAAAACGGAAGTTACTTCACCTAACCGCCGGAACCAGGTGTAGGATTGTCTCTATGCGCACGTTGAACGACGTCCACGACCACGGTTCCTGCTCCGTCGCCGCGTGCGCGGAGATCATCGGCGCGAAGTGGACGGCGCTCCTGATCCACGACCTCTCCGAGGGCTCGCGCCGCTTCTCCGAGCTCGAGCACGCCTGTCCCGGGATCAGCCCGCGCACGCTCTCCGAGCGCCTGCGCGTCCTCGAGCAGGAGGAGCTCGTCGTCCGGCACAGCTACCCGGAGTCGCCTCCGCGCGTCGAGTACACGCTCACCGAGAAGGGCCGCGGCCTTCTGCCGATCATCCACGCGATGAGCCAGTTCGGCCACGAGTTCATCCTCTGTGACCACGACCACACGGGCGTGCCCGCCGTGGCCGTCGCCGCCTCAGTCGCGAGCTAGCCCGCCCCAGGCGCGGAAGAGCTCCTTCGCCGTCTCGATCCCGAGCGGCAGGTACTCGGCGAGCAGCCGCTCGTTCGGCGAGTGGATGTTCCCCTCGGGGAGGTCGAAGCCCGTGACGACGACCGGAATGCCCCGCGCGGAGAGCGCCGGCACCATCGCGATCGAGCCGCCGGAGCGGACGAGCAGCGGACGCGCCCCGATCGTGCGCTCGAACGCGTCGAGCGCGAGCTGGACCGCCGGCGCGTCGCCGTCGACGAGCCCGGGGACGATCACCGGGCCGAGCACGACCTCGACGTCGGCGCCCTCCGGCGCAGCGTCCTTCAGGAGCTGTTCGAACTCCCGCGCGATCTCCACCGTGTCCTGTCCCGGCGCGAGCCGCGTGGAGACGAACGCGCCCGCCTGGACCGGCAGCACCGTCTTGCCCATGAAGGTCGTGCCGCCGTAGAGGCCGTTCACGTCGAAGGACGGCTCGGCCCAGGTGCGGAGATAGAACTCCTCGGCGGCCCGCGGGTCGGACGGCTTCGCGCCCTGTCCCGACAGCACCTCGTCACCGGGCGTGAGCTGCGCCCACGAGGCGAGCTCCGCCTCGGTCGGCGGGACGATCCCCGTGCGCAGCTGCTCCGGCATGACCCCATCCCGCGGCAGCACGTCGCCGAGGATCTGGGCGAGGACGTTCGCCGCGTTCAGCGCGGCGTGGCCGTACATCCCGGAGTGGAGGTCACGCTCGCCCGTCCGGACGCGCACCTCGAAGTAGTTGAGCCCGCGGCAGGCGATGTTGAACGCCGGGACGCCGCGCTCGAGCATGCCGCTGTCGAAGACGACGCCGGCGTCGGCGCCGCGCTCGTCCTGCTCGACCCACTCCACGATCGAGTGGCCGCCGAGCTCCTCCTCCCCGTCGCAGGCGAAGCGCACGTTGACGGGGAGCTCGCCGGCGAGCGCGAGCTGCTCCGCCGCCTCGAGCAGCATGTAGAGCTGCGCCTTGTCGTCGGCGATGCCCCGCGCGACG
>JAWVDX010000085.1:0-4695 GCA_033857015.1 Gaiellaceae bacterium | reverse complement strand
CCGCCATGTCGGCGGCCTCCGCGCTAGGGACGGCTACCGCTCCTCCCTCAGATGCCCTTGGCTCTGTGGGGACGCGAGTGAAACGCGCGGACGCGCGCAGCCGGGGGGATGGCTGCTCGCGGACCGCTGACGGGGGGCTTAAAGCTCTTCGTGCTCGTCCAGGAACGCGAGAAAAGCCGCGTGCTTGGAGAGGAACGACTCGAGCTCGTTGACGCCGACCTCGGCCCACTCGTCGACCCAGCTCTCGCGGAGGTCGTCGGCTACCCGATGGAGGCCTTGATCGCTCATGGGCCTAATATCGACGTCGCACCGGACGACCGCATGAGCCGATCGGCCCAACTTGGGGGGCGGAGAGTCCTATTACCTCGAGGCAAATCCCAGCGCCTCCTCGAGACCTGGCGCTGAATCGGTGCAGTTTCGTGCGTCTTCGAGAGATACCCTCGCCCTAGCGCCCTTCGCCCCCTGGGTGGGTGGGGGTTAGGGATGGGGAAGTGCCGCAGCCACCGCGGTTCGAGTCGTGCGAGTGCCGCTGAGGAGTGATGATCGCCCTCCCTGGGCACCTCTGCGCGATGCCCGGCTTCCTCATCGTCAACCCGCGCGCCGGCAACGACTCACCGTCGGCGGACGAGCTCGCGGCAGCCGCGGAGCGACTCGGGATCACGGCGCACCTTCTCGCGCGCGACGAGGACCCGGCCGAGGTTGCGCGCGCTGCACCGGAGGGCCCGCTCGGCATCGCCGGCGGCGACGGATCGCTCGGTGCCGTCGCGGCGGTCGCGATCGAGCGCGAGCGCCCCTTCGTCTGCGTCCCCTTCGGGACGCGCAACCACTTCGCCCGCGACGTCGGGCTCGACCGGGACGACCCGCTCGCAGCGCTCGCAGCGTTCCAGGGCCACGAGCGCCGAATCGACGTGGGTCGCGCGAACGGCCGCGTCTTCCTGAACAACGTCTCGGTCGGGATGTACGCCTCCCTCGTCTACCGGCGCGAGCACCACCGCCGGCGCGGCGAGGCGCTCGCCCGCGTCCGAGCGCTCGGGCGCGCGTTCCGCGAATGGCACCCGCGCTTCGTCGTCGACGGCGAGCCCGTCGACGCGCGCATCATCCTCGTGGCGAACAACCGCTACCGGCTCGACCTGCTCTCGCTCGGAGAACGGGACAGCCTCGAGAGTGGCCGGCTCTTCCTCTACGTCGCGCACGGCGTGGTGCGCCACAGCTGGGAGGAGCGCAGCGGCGCTGCGTTCGAGCTCGACACCTCGGTCTCGCGCTTCAAGGCCGCGTTCGACGGCGAGCCCGGGCTCGTCGAGGCGCCCCTGCGCTGCACCGTCGAGCCGCGCGCGCTACGCCTGCTGCTGCCGCCAGGCTGAGAGCATCTTCCACACGCAGTCGAAGGCGCACTCGTCCTCCGCAGGCAGCCCGTCGGGCGCGAACCAGCGCAGCTCCGCCACATCGTCCGCGGGCGCCATCTCGCCGCCGGCCACCCGCGCCGTCCAGACGAGGTTCAGGGTCGAGACCGCGCCCTCCCCGTCGCCGTAGACGTCCAGCCAGATCCCGAGGAAGCGCTCCGGCTCGACGTCCAGCCCCGTCTCCTCGCGCAGCTCGCGCCGGAGCGCGGCCTCCGGCTCCTCGCCCTCGTGGACGAAGCCGCCGAGAACGTCCCATTTGCCCTGCTCCGGCTCCCGGGCGCGCAGGCCGAGGAGGACACGTCCCGCGGCGTCGACGACGATCGCGTTGGCGGTCGGCATCGAGTGCGCGTAGTACCGCGACCCGCACGCCGCGCAGCCGAGCGCCCCGTCGTCGACCGCGCTGAGCGCACCGCCGCAGCGCGGGCAGAGCCGCCACCCGTCCTGGACACCCACGCCCTGACCCTATGCGAGGACGGCGTCCGAAAGCACCGGCCAGGCGGCGAGAGCCCAGTCGCCGAACACGCGATCCGTGAGCACCGCGAGCGCGAGCGCCCGCTCCGGATCGACCCAGAGGAAGGTCCCGCTGCCGCCGAAGTGGCCGAACGTCGCCGCGGAGTTCGCGCTGCCCGTCCAGTGCGGGCGCTTGGCGTCGCGGAGCTCGAAGCCGAGTCCCCAGTCGTTCGGCTCCTGCCTGCCGATCCCGGGCAGGACGCCCACCAGCCCGGGGAACTGCACCGAGACGGCCTCGGCGAGCGTCTCCGCCGCGATCAGCCGCGGTGCGAGCAACTCCTGTGCGAAGCGGGTCAGGTCGGCCAGCGAGCCGTGGAAGGACTCCGCCGGCGACCCGGCGAGGGCGCCGGCGAGGCCGAGCGGGGCGAGCACGCCCTCGTGCAGGTAGTCAGCGAACGCGATCCCGGCGCGTCGAGCGAGGTGATCCGCGAACACCTCGATGCCGGTGTTGGAGTAGATCCGCCGCTCGCCGGGACGGCCGATCGGCACGCTGCCCTCGAAGGGAAGCCCGGACGCGTGCGCGAGCAGGTGCCGCACGGTCGCGCCGGGCGGGCCTGCGGGCTCGTCGAGGTCGAGGATCCCCTCCTCGGCGGCGAGCAGTCCCGCGTAAGCCGAGAGCAGCTTCGTGACGGAGGCCCAGCTGACGGCGCGGTCGCCGTCGCCGTGTGTCGCGACGACGCCGGAGGGCGCCACGACCGCCGCTGCCGCAAAGCCGCAGTCCCATTCCTCGATCTGCCGCAACGCCTCCACGGGCGGCGATACTAGTCGGGTGGAGCGCCGCCGCATCGCATCCGGGTCGCCGTACGAGGCGCGGGTCGGGTTCTGCCGCGCGATCGCGGTCGGCCCGCACATCCACGTCGCCGGTACCGCGCCGATCATGGCGGACGGCGGCGATCCGCCCGAGGATGCGTACGGGCAGGCGCGGCGCTGCCTCGAGATCATCCTCGGGGCGCTGCGGGAGCTCGGTGCCGGGCCGGAGCACGTCGTCCGGACGCGCCTCTTCCTCACGGACGCGGGGGACATCGACGAGATCGGGCGCGCGCACGGCGAGGTCTTCGGCGAGGCGCGCCCCGTGACCACGGGCGTCGTCGTCCAGCTGCTCGATCCGCGCTGGCGCGTCGAGATCGAGGCGCAAGCGCTCCTCGACGCGTGATCGGCACGCTCGCGAGGTCGGCGCGAGCCCGCTTCGTCGCCGGCAGCGGCGCCCTCTGCCTCGCGGCGGCGCTCCTCGCCACCTGGGACGTCCTCGGCCGGTTCGGCTCCGCCTCCATGGCAGGAGGGGCTCCGGCCTACGGCGAGACGGCCCACGGCGACTACCTGCAGTCGGGCTACCGGCTCTGGCTCTTCGGCCGCCAGCTCGGAGACGGGCACCTGCCGTGGATCGACCCGTACAGCTTCCAGCCCGAGAGCCCGCACCAGATCGGCCTCGGCGGCTGGCCGTTCGGGCTCCTCATGTGGCCCGTCTACGCGCTGGCGAGCCCGATCGTGGCCTGGAACGTCTTCACCGTCCTGGCGATCGCCGCCGGCGGCTGGCTCGCCTGCTGGTGGCTACGCGAGCTCGGCCTCGGGCGCGGCGCGGCGCTCGTCGGCGGCCTCGCCTTCGCGCTCGCGCCGTACCGGTTGGAGCAGAGCACGGGGCACCTGCTCGGCCCGATCTCGATCCTCCTGCCGCTTGCCCTGGCCTGCTTCGAGCGCGGGCTCCGCGGGAGTCGGGCCTGGCACCTCGGCGCTGCGGGCGCGCTCGTGTCGCTGCCGCTCTCGGGCCAGGTCCATCTGGCGCTCGGCGCGGTGCCGTTCTTCGCCTTCTACGCGCTCTGCCGCACCCGCGACCGGCGTGACCTCCGCTACGCAGCCGCCGCGACGGTGCTGGGCGCGCTCGGAGGGATCCTGATCCAGCAGGCGGTGATCGCAAGGTCGATCGTCGCCGGAGGGCGGGACTTCCATGCGCTCACCCAGTACTCCGCGCACCCGCTCGACCTGCTGAGCCGCGACCACGTGGGCGGGTCGGAGCAGTTCGTGTTCCTCGGCGGGGCGACGCTGCTCCTGGCCCTCGCCGGGCTCGTCGTGCTCGTGCGGCTGCGGCGATGGGGCATCGCGCTGGCGCTGGGGGTCGGGACGATCGTGCCGGCGGCGGCGGCGCTCGGCTCCAACCTGCCGCTCTACCGCTTCGCGTGGCACCACTCGTTCGTGCTCCGCTACGCGCGTGTTCCGGAGCGGACGCTGCCGATCGCGTGCCTCTGCCTCGCCGGGCTCGTGGCGTTCGCGGTCGACCGGCTGGCGCGCAGATGGCCGGGCGGCGCGGCTGTGACCGTCGCGCTCGCCGTGGCGATCGTCGTGGTCGACCTGCACGTCAGCGTCTTCGAACCGACGCGGGCGGACGAAGGGAACACCGCCTATGCGGCGCTGCGCAGCCAGGGGCCGGGGCGGCTGCTCGAGCTGCCCGTGTTCCTCCCCGGGGACGATCACGGCAGCGTGTACTTCGACTACCTGATGCAGGCTCCGCGGCAGCGGCCGCTCGGCTACTCCACGCTCGCGCGCCCGGCCGGCGACAGGGCGGCGAGGGGGCTCTGGCCGCTCAACTGCGGCGTCGTCGGGAGCGCGCAGCGGCGGCTCATCGCGGAGCTCGGGATCAGGTTCGTGACGCTGCACCGCGGGCTCTTCCGCGGGGCTGGGCGCACGGATCTCGTGGCCGCGGCCCGAGCCGGGCTGCGCGGCGCCGGGTTCAGGCGGATCGCGCTGGGCGGCGAGGTCGAGCTGTGGCGGCTCGAGGGGCGGGCGAAGACCT
>JAWVDX010000084.1:0-4422 GCA_033857015.1 Gaiellaceae bacterium | reverse complement strand
CCCCGGCACACCGCCACCGCGGCCGCGTACCCTTCCGGCGTGCACCTGCGTCCCTTTCTCTTCGAGGACACCGCCTGCGCCAGCTACCTCTTCGGCTGCGGCACCCACTCGAAGCTCGCGGTCGTCGATCCGCACGTCGAGCTCGTCGACACCTATCTCGCCACGGCGCGCGAGCTCGGGAAGGACATCGTGGCCGTCCTCGAGACGCACGTGCAGGCGGATCACGTCTCGGGGCTGCCGGCCCTCGTCGCAGCCACGGGCGCGACGGCGTACCTCCCGGAGGGGAGCGGCGTCGCCTTCCCGCACGAGGAGCTCGCCGACGGGGAGGAGCTCGTGCTCGGCAACACCGTGGTGCGCGCGGTTGCGACCCCGGGGCACGCGCCGGCGCACAACGCGTATGTCGTCGCAGACCGCAAGCGCGGCACCGACGAGCCGTGGCTCGTCTTCACGGGCGACTCGCTCCTCGTGGGCGACGTGGGGCGCCCCGACCTGCACGCCTCCGGGGCGCTGACGCCAGAGGATCTGGCGCGCCGGCAATACGCTTCGCTGGCGAAGCTCCTGGAGCTCGCGGACGGCGTCGTCGTCTATCCGAGCCACTACGCCGGTTCCGTCTGCGCCCGGGGGCTGTCGGGTCACCCGTTCTCGACGATCGGCTTCGAGCGGAGCCACAACGAGGCGCTGCAGCCGCAGGACGTCGAGTCGTTCGTCGCGGCAATCCTCCGCGACCAGCCGCCCGCCCCGCCCGAGCAGGCGGCCATCGTCGCAGCGAATAGAGCCGGTGCCTGAGCGGTTCAACCTGCTCGAGGGGAAGCTGAGCTTCGACCACGAGCAAGAGGGATTTCGCTGGCGCGCCTCCAGGCTCGGCCCGCTCCTCGGGGCCGCGCTCATCGGGGGGACGGTCTACGAGCTGGACGCAGGGGAGAGGACGTTCCCGTATCACTTCCATCACGGCGAGGAGGAGTGGCTGCTCGTGCTGAGCGGTACGCCCGGGCTGCGCACGCCCGAGGGGGAGCGGACGCTGAAAGCGGGCGACGTCGTCTGCTTTCCGGAAGGTCCGGATGGCGCGCATGTGCTGCGCGGGCCGGGGCGGGTGCTGATCCTCTCCGCGGACCGGGAGCCGAACGTGACGGAGTACCCCGACAGCGACAAGGTCAAGGTCTGGCCGCCGGGGAAGGTCTTTCGGCAGGCGGACGCGGTCGACTACTGGGACGGCGAGTGAGCGAGGTCAACATCTTCGAGGCCGAGCTGGCCGTGGACGAAGGCGATCCGGAGGCCTTTGCCGAGGTCGGCTATGCCCGTCTCGGCCCGCTCGTCGGTGCGTCGAAGCTCGGGATGACGATCTACGAGCTCCCGCCGGGGAAGAGCAACTGCCCGTACCACTTCGAGTTGGGCGACGAGGAGTGGCTCATCGTCCTTTCGGGGCAGCTCACGGTGCGCACGCCCGAGGGCGAGATGGAGCTGGGCCCGTGGGACACGGTCTGCTTCCCGGTGGGCGAGGCGGGTGCGCACCGGCTGACGAACCGCAGCGAGGAGCCCGTCCGGCTCGCGATGCTCTCGACGAAGAACGAGCCGGCCGTCTCGATCTACCCCGACAGCAACAAGGTCGGCGTCTGGCCGCCGGGGAAGCTGTTCCGCCTCGACGACGCGGTGGACTACTGGGAAGGCGAGCGCTAGGTTCGGGAACTCGGGCCGAGGAGCCACGCACAAGCTGGACATGCTGTGAGCGGACGACTAGCAGCGGTCGCGGCCGGGGCAGCGGCGCAGGAGCTGCACCGCGGGCGGGGAGGAGCGCCCGTGCGGCCAGCTGAGGCGGATCGCCACCGACGCGGCGTTGTTCCCGTAGCTCACCTCGCGGAGGCTCCAGCGGAAGTTGACGCGGTGGACGAGGACGTAGCGTCCCGCCGGAACGCCGGTGACGTCCACGTACTGGCCGTGGAAGAAGGCGGGGTACCAGTCGAGCGAGCCGATGGAGCTGCCCGTCGTCACGCTCAGCGCCCGCGGGTCGTTCTTGCGGCAGCTGTCCACGAAGACAGCAGCTGCAGGCTCGCCCGGCAGGTGACGAGCGACGCGCCGCGCCGGGTTGTCGCGGAAGCAGAAGCCCGCCTTGTGGTCGCGCACGATCAGGGCGTTGTCGCGCGTGCGGCGCAGCTCGTAGCGCTCGTACGTGAGGAAGTGCCAGTGGTTGTGCTCCGCCGAGGTGAAGTAGCGCATGAAGCCGATGTCCCGGAAGGAGCGCGTGCCGCCGCCCGCGAGCTTCACGATCTGAGCGGCGCGCATCGTCGGGACGCCGCGCCGCGGCCGGGCGCCGTGCACCTCGAGCTGCCCGCGCCCCACGTTGGCGACCGTCGAGTCGAAGCCGAGGCGGAAACGGATGCGGCCGCCGTTGCCGGCGCTCGTCACGACGAGGTTCGCGGGCACGAGCTGGGCCATGTCCGGGAGGAGCTCCTTGCCGAGCCGCACCACGCGCCAGTCGAAGCCGGTCGTCCCCGCCGGGGCGGGTGCCAGGACGCGCACGGCACCGTCGGCGACGCGCACCGCCTTCAGCGTGCGCGTCCCGTCCGGAGCGATCGCGACGAAGCCGACCTCTGATCCGTCCGGGCTCCAGGCCGGGGCCAGCTCCTGTCCGGGATCGGCGGTGAGCGCTCTCCGGGTCGCATCCGCGAGCGTCAGCAGGACGAGATCGCTCGTTCCTGCAGCGTCGCTCACGAACACGACCGCTGAGCCGGCCGGCGAGAAGAGCGGCGCCGTCTCGCTGCCGGGGTCGCTCGTCAGCGCCGAGTCGTGCCCGGTGCGCAGCGAGTGCAGGTAGACGTCGTTCGAGCCGCCGGCGTCGCTCACGTAGGCGAGCCAGCGGCCGTTCGGCGCCCATGCTGGCTGCCGCTCGTTCGCCGGGGTCGCCACGACGGGCACCGGCGTACCGCTCGCGGGCGAGACGAGCTCGATGTCCCCGCTCCCTTCGGCGTCGCGGCGCGTGTAGGCGATCCACAGGCCCGAGGGCGACCAGCGTCCTTCGGCCTCCTCGCCGGAGCGGGCGCTCGTGACGGGCCGGATCCCCGTCCCGTCGGCGTTCTCCGTCACGAGCGCGAGGCGGCCCGCCGGCGACCCGAAGCCGGCGCGGGTGCTCGAGGCGAGCAGCAGCGTCCCGTCGGGCCTGAAGCTGGCCCACGCCTTGAAGCCCTGCCCCGCCAAACGGGTCGCCGTTCCACCGGGCGAGGCGACCACGAGCCGGCCGGCTGCAGCCACGAGGAGCCGCGGCCCGCGCGGGTCGGCCGAGCGCGAGGCGGGCGTCGCACCGGCGAGCGCGAGCCCGACGACCAGGAAGAGCGCGGCCGCCGCGCCGCGTGCCGGGGAGGGCGTCACGCGGCTCAGCGCTGCACGGGCGAGAGCGCCGGAGCCCACGAGCACACCGGCGAGACGTCGCCGTCGCGGCCGTTCAGGCGGCGGTACCCGAGTGCGTGCTCCGCCTGCATCATCTTGTGGATCTGCGTCGTGCCCTCGTAGATGATCGGCGCCCGCGCGTTGCGGAAGTAGCGCTCGATCCCCACCTCGTGCGCGTAACCCGAGGCGCCGTGCACCTGGATCGCGAGATGCGCCGCCTCGAAGGCCGACTCCGTCGCATGCCACTTGGCGAGCGAGGTCTCGCGCGTCGAGCGGCGGCCCTCGTCCTTCATCCAGGCGGCCTGCAAGACGAGCAGCTTCGAGGTCTCGTAGCCGAGCACCATCGTGGCGATCATGTCCTGCACGAACTGGTGGCGGCCGATCTCCTGGCCGAACGTCTCCCGCTCGCGGGCGTAGGCCGTCGAGCGCTCGAGACAGGCGCGGATGACCCCGCAGGCGCCCGCAGCGACGGTGAAGCGCCCCTGGTCGAGCGCGTGCATGGCGATCTCGAAGCCCTGCCCCTCCTCGCCCAGGAGGCTCTCCGCCGGCACCTCGACGTCGTCGAAGAAGAGCTCGCCGGTGGAGCCGGCCCAGATCCCGAGCTTGTCCTCCTGGTCGCGGGCGGTGAACCCCTTCCAGCCCTTCTCGAGGATGAAGGCGGAGATGCCCTTGTGCGCGGCGCTCGGGTCGGTCTTCGCGAAGACGAGGGCGTGGTCGGCCACGGTGGCGTAGGAGATCCAGTTCTTCTGGCCGCTGAGGACGTACGTGTCGCCCTGGCGTCGCGCAGTCGTGCGCATCGCGGCCACGTCCGAGCCGGCCGCGGGCTCGGTGAGGCCGAAGCAGGCGAGCTTCTCCCCGCGCGCCTGCGGCGTCAGGTAGCGCTGCTTCTGCTCGTCGGTGCCGTAGCGCAGCAGCGCGAGCGAGTTGAGCCCGACGTGGACGGAGATCAGCGTCCGGAAGGCCGCCTCGCCGCGCTCGATCTCCTCGCAGGCGAGCGCCTCCGAGACGTAGTCGAGGCCTGCGCCGCCGTACTCCTCCGGGATG
>JAWVDX010000083.1:0-2589 GCA_033857015.1 Gaiellaceae bacterium | reverse complement strand
GCCACCAGGCCTCATTCTCCCGGTACCAGCGCACCGTCCGCTCGAGACCGTCGTCGAAGCTCGTGCGCGCGCGCCAGCCGGTGAGCCGCTCCATCTTGTCGGTCGTGCCGATGTGGCGATCGACCTGCCCGAGGCGCTCGTCCACGTACTCCTTCAGCGAGGACGGCTTGCCGAGCACGTCCAGGACACGGCTCGCCACGTCCTCCACGGAGATGTCCACACCGGTCGCGACGTTCAGCACCTCTCCTGCGACGAGGTCGATCGGCGCATCGATGATCGCGGCGATCGCCTCGGCGTCGTCCTCGACGAAGAGCCAGTCGCGGCTTGCGTGACCGTCGCCGTGGATCGTGAGCGGCTCGTCGCGCAGCGCCTGAGTGATGAAGCGCGGGACGACCTTCTCCGGGTGCTGACGGGCGCCGTAGTTGTTGAACGGGCGCACCATCACGATCGGGAGGCCGTACGTGTACCAGTACGAGTAGGCGAGGCGATCCGCCCCGGCCTTCGTCGCGGCGTACGGGCTGCACGGGTTGAGCGGGTGCTCCTCGTCCATCGGGGCGCGCTCGGCGGTGCCGTACACCTCCGAGGACGAGATGAGGATGAAGCGCTCCACCGGCGTCTCGCGGATCGCGTCGAGCAGGATCTGCGTGCCTTCGACGTTCGTGGTGACAAACTCGGAGGCGCCCTCGCGGATCGACTTCTCGACGTGGGACTCGGCGGCGGCGTTGACGATCACGTCCACGTTCGCGACGAGCTCGCGCACGAGCGCGGCGTCGCGTATGTCCCCGTGCACGAACGACAGCCGCTCGTGCGCCATCACCTCGGCGAGGTTCTCCAGGTTGCCCGCGTAGGTCAGCGCATCGAGCGACACGACCTCGTGGGAGGTCTCCGCCAGCAGGTGGCGGATGAACTCCGACGGGATGAACCCGGCACCGCCGGTGACGAGCACGCGCTTCGCAGACAACTCAGATCTCCTTCTCGACGGTGTAGAGCGGCCGGCCCTCGACGTCCCGCTGGATGCGCCCCAGGTACTCCCCGATGATCGCGAGGATGAACCCCTGGACGCCGAGCACGAAGACTATGCCTACCCCGGCGAAGAGAGGCCCGGGGAAGTTGGCCTCCGTGACCCAGTAGGCGACGCCGTAGACGCCGAGCGCGAGCGCCGCGAGCGAGCAGAGGACGCCCATCGTCACGCCGATCCACTGGATCGGCTGCGGCCAGTAGCCCGCGAGGACATGCAGGGCGAGCCGCGTCAGGCGGAGCGGGGAGTAGCGCGAGGCGTCCGCGCGGGCGGTGTGACCGACGTCCACCTCGACCACCGAGGCGCCGCGCGAGAGGACGAGCGCCTTCGTGAACTTCTGCTTCCCGATCGCGCCGAGCGAGGGGATGATCGCGTCGCGCCGGTAGGCGTTGAAGGCGCAGCCGAAGTCGTTGATGTCGGCGCCGGTGAAGCGCCGCAGCATCCCGTTGATCAGCCGCGAGGGGAGCGTGCGCCCCCACGAGTCGTGGCGGGCGCGGCGGCGGCCGCTCGCGACGTCGGCTCCCGCATGGACTGCCGCGACGAGCCGGGCGATGTCCTCGGGCTGGTTCTGGAGGTCCGAGTCCATCGTGACGATGACCTCGCCGCGCGTGCGTGCGAGGCCGGCGTGCATCGCCGGATGCTGGCCGGCGTTGCGCTTCAGCTTTACGAGCCGGACGCGGGGATCCCCGTCGCGCAGGCGGACGAGCTCGTCGAAGCTGCCGTCGGCGGAGCCGTCGTCGACGTAGAGGATCTCGAAGCTCGCGCCGGTCGCAGCGAGGGCTGCGAGGGCGCGGCGATGCAGCTCCGGAAGCGAGGCGCGCTCGTTGTAGACGGTGACCACGACGGACACCTCGGGAGCTGCCTGGTCCGGATCAACCCCCGTGGTTGCAGGGACGATCCCGGGAAGCGCCATTCGCGGCAAAGGCTACTACGGCGCCCCGCAAGGGGCACGGGGTCAGACCCTGTAAAGCTTTACGGGGTCTGACCCTGTTAACGAGGTGTTAGGACTACGCGGCCGCCTCGGCCGCGAGCTCCGGGCTCCGCTGGCGCTTCTTGCCGGGCAGAGCCAGCGCCGCAACCGCCCCGCCGGCCACGACCGCCGCGCCCACCCAGAGCGCCGGCGTCAGCCCGTCGACGAACAGCTCGCCTGCGCCGGGCCCGCGGCCGTAGCCGCCGTAGTGGGCGAAGATCGAGGCCAGGACTGCGACCCCGAAGACGCCGCCGAGCTCGCGGATCGCGTTGTTGGCGCCGGAGGCCTGCCCCTCCTCCTCCGGACGCACCGCCGAGAGCACGACGTTCGCGACCGGGGCGAAGAAGAGCGCCATGCCCGTTCCGGACAGGATGAACGGGAAGATGAGCGACGAGTAGGGCGCGGTCGCCGAGTCCACCGACGCGATCAGCGCGAGCCCGATCGCCTGGAGCGTCAGCCCGATCGCCATCAGCGGCTTGCCGCCGATCCTGTCCGAGAGCGCCCCCGCCGGAGGAGCGATGAAGAGCGGCATGATCGTCCACGGCAGCACGCGCAGCCCCGACTGGAGCGGCGAGAAGCCCTGCACCGTCTGGAAGAACTG
>JAWVDX010000082.1:0-6265 GCA_033857015.1 Gaiellaceae bacterium | reverse complement strand
TCGGCGCGCCGTGCGCACGTGCATCGCCGGGCGCGGTGACCTCCGCGATGCTCGCTGGCGGGTGCGGTCGATGCGCGTCCGCGTGCTCGATGAGGAGAAGGGGACCTTCACGACAGGTCACATCGGCGATGTCGTCGAGAAGGGCGTCCAGCCGGTATACGAGGTCGCGCTCGAGGATGGTAAGACCATCACGATGACCGCGAACCATCGCGTGTTCACGCGCGAGGGCTGGGCGACGATGGGCGAGGCGGTCGGCCTCGTCGGGGACGGTGAGGCTGCGCGGACGACGCGTGAATGCTTCCTCATGACGAACGGCGTCCCCGTGTACCAGGATCGCGAGTGGATGCGCGCCCGGAGACGCGAAGGCCTATCGGTCACGGAGATCGCAGAGCAGGCCGGATGCAGCTACCACACTGTCCGCAAGTGGCTCGGTGTCCACGAGCTCCGCTTCACCCCGGAGGAGCGGCGCGGCCGGCCTGCCTGGAACAGGGGACTTCGCGGCTACTCGACCGGGTACCGCATGACCGAGCGCCACCGCTCGGCGATCCGTTCGGCGCGCTCCGGCGTGAAGAGCAACTTCTGGCGTGGGGGCGTCACCTCTGAGCGAGCCTCGATCGGCCGCTGGACGCGTGAGCAGGCGGCGAGGGTCCATGAGGCGTTCGAGCACACGTGCCAGGCGTGTGGCTCGCGAGGTGGAACGCTCCACGCTCACCACATCGTCCCGGTCTGGTACGACCCGACGCTCGCCCGCGCGGTCTCGAACTTGATCACCGTCTGCGATTCCTGTCATCGCGACCTTCACTCGGCGGTGGAGTCTGAGCTCGACTTCGCCCGGCGCCATGCCGCGAGCGGCTTCGAGGAGCTGCCCGTGCTGCCGAACCGCAAGGGCGTCAAGCTCGCGGCCCACCCGGTAAGGGTCGTCTCGGTGACCTTCGTCGGCCTCCGGCAGACCTATGACCTCTGCATCGAGGGGCCGTGGCACAACTTCGTGGCGAACGGGGTCGTCGTGCACAACTCCTTCAATGAATTTTCCATGCGCTATGCCAAGGCGACCGACGAGTTCTACGTCCCCGCGGCCGAGGATGTGCGCAGCCAGGTCGGGAAGCCGGGCGCATACTCCTTCGAGCCCGTCGAGGACGAGCTTGCGGCGCACACGCGCGAGGAGCTGCGCAAGGTCTACGACCTGGCGTACACGACGTACGAGCAGCTTGTCGAGGCGGGCGTGGCGCGCGAGCTGGCTCGCGCCGTCCTCCCTGTGGGCGCCTACACCGAGTTCTACTGGACGGTGAACGCGCGCTCGCTGATGAACTTCCTCTCCCTGCGCAGCGCCGAGGCGGCGCAGCGCGAGATCCGGCGCTACGCCGAAGCCTGCGAGCAGCTCTTCGCGACCGCGATGCCCGTCACGTACGAGGCGTTCGTCGCCAACGAGCGCCGCGCACCCTAGGAGGGTTTCCTAGACCGCCGCAGTGCGCAGCAGCGCCGGCCCTGTCGGCGTCTTCGGGCCGCGCCACAGCGTGACCGCCCAGCCGTCGAACTCCTGCACCTCGTAGGGCTCGACGAAGGTCGCGACGGTCGTCCCGTCGCCGACGAGGAAGGTGCCGCACTGCGCGACCGGCCGCCCGTGCTTCGTCAGCCAGAGGACGTAGTACTTCTTGCCGTGAACCTGGGGCAGGCCGGTGGTCTTCAGCAGCATCTTCCAGTTGCCGGCGCGATCCTTCTTCGTCCCGGAGATCGCCGCCCACGCGTGGGGCGCGGCCGCCGTGCCGCGGAGCTCGTGCGTCCATGTCGCGGCGAAGGCATCGCCGCTCTTCCGGCTGGTCGCCGTGCCGAGCGCGAACGCCACGAGCGCGATCGCCGCCGCGACGAGCAGCGTCGAGCGGCGACGTCCACTCGGGAGGGCCACGACTACCGCCTCGGGTCGCGGTGCGCGGACCAGGGCGGGCGGCAGCTCGGCCGGCGGGCCGGCGATCAGCAGTGCCTCGTGCGCGGCGAGCAGCCTCGCCCGCTCCTGCGCGTCCAGGTCGTCCCCGCCCACGAGGCTCTCGAAATCAGGTGGTGGTGTGCTCACAGCTCTTCCCCTTCCAGCATCTGCGCCAGCCGGGCGAGCGCTGCTCGCGTGCGCGTCTTGACCGTTCCCAGCGGGACCTGCAGGTGCTCGGCGATCTCACTCTGGGAGAGACCACTCCAGTAGGCAAGCTCGAGTGCGACGCGCTCCCGCTCCGGGAGCTGTGCGAGCGCGCTGTGGACCCGCCAGGAGAGCCACGCCTGCTCGGCGCGCTCGCCCGGGTCGCGGTCGGGCGACGGTGCGTCCTCGCCGTGCTCGACCGGGATGTCCGTCCGCGCGCGGGCCCGGTCGACGATCGCGTTGCGGGCCACGGCGAAGAGCCACGGCGCCCCGGGCCCGCGCTCGGGCTTGTAGCTGCGCGCGGAGCGCCAGATCGCGGTGAACGTCTCCTGTGTCGCGTCCTCGGCGCGGCCGCGGTCGCGCAGGAGCCTCAGCGCCAGCGAGAGCACCGCGCGCGCGTACCGCTTGTAGAGCAGCTCGAACGCAGCGCGATCGCCACGGGCGATCCGCTGCAAAAGGTCGGCGTCGCTCGGCTCAGTGCTCGGTCGTGACTGGATCCGGTCTGTGGCGGGGAGCGGCGCGGGAAGCGCTTCGACGAGCTCCATGTCGTCTGAGCTACGCACCTCGGAGGCGTTCGGATTGCCGGCAGCCGCAGGGCGCGGGGTCTCAGCCACGGACCAGTCATAGCAGGTGCTTGCAGGCGATTTCAATGATCGAGGGACGTAAGACCTTAGTTTGCAGTTGGTAAATGCCCGCACCCATGCCGATTCTGGCCCGTTGACCCTCTGCAACTCCAAAACGGGAGGATCTCGCATGCGCAAGCTGTTGCTCATTCCAGTCATGGCCGCGGTTCTCGCCATCGGCGCTTCCGCGTCGACGGCAGCCGCGCAGGCCACGAAGATCGTCAGCATCACGAAGTCCGCATTCGTGCCGGCTTCGCTCGCCATCTCCACCGGGGACTCGGTCACGTGGACGAACTCCGACTCGGCGAACCACCAGGTCGTCTCTCAGGCGGCGGGCTTCGCCTCGCCGATCCTCAAGCCTGGCGACACGTTCACCTACGCGTTCGCGAAGGCCGGCAAGTTCGGCTACAGCGACGCGCAGTCGAAGGCGACGGGCAAGGGGACGGTCACCGTCACGAACCCGCCGTTGAACGTGACGGCCACGCTGTCGGCGAGCGCCTCGGCGGTCACCTACGGCGTCAACTCGGTCACCCTGAGCGGCCAGCTCTCCACCAAGGCGAGCGGTCAGCAGGTGACGCTGAACGAGCAGGCCACCGGTGAGGCGCAGGCCAAGGCGCTGACCAGCACGACGACGAACGCGACCGGGGAGTACTCGTTCACCGTCGCGCCGACGATCCAGACGATCTACAGCGTCGCGTGGCACTCGGGGAACGACAAGGCGAGCTCCTCGCCGGTCACGGTTGCCGTGCACCCGCGCGTCGGCCTCGGCCGGATCAGCCACCGCGGCCTCCGCTGGACGTATCGCGCGAAGGTGACCTCGGACATCTCGTACGCAGGGCACCTCGTGTACTTCCAGCGCTACTCGGCCGCAGTCGGCGGCTGGATCTCGCTGAAGCGGGTCACCCTCGGGTCGACCTCGGCAGCGACCTTCAAGGTCACGCTGCGCCCGCGCGTCAACAAGGTGCGGGTGTACCTGACCGCCGCGCAGGCCGGTAACGGCTACACGTGGGGCGTCAGCCGCTCGCTGCTCGCGATCCGCTAGCGACGACGCACCGCACGACCGTGGCGCCGGGGGACGGAGTATCCTCCCCCGGCGCCTTTCGTGCGCTTGAGGACATGACCGTTTCCCACCAGAGCTACGAGTCAGCATGTCGGTGACCGCAGTCGCGATCGTTGCCGGCGGCTACCTCGCCGGATCGATCCCCACCGGCTACTGGCTGGTGCGCCTGCTGCGCGGGGAGGACCTGCGCTCACAGGGGAGCGGCAACATGGGCGGCTCGAATGTCTGGCGCACCTACGGGCGCGGGCTCGGGCTGCCGGTCGTGCTCTTCGACGTGGCGAAGGGATTCGTCCCCGCGCTCGTCGGCACCCAGGTGGCCGGCCCGTTCTGGGGCGTGCTCGCCGGGGCCGCGGCGATGTTCGGGCACTGGCGGCCGCTCTTCCTCGGCTTCAAGCGCGGGGGCAAGATGGTCGCGACGTGCGGGGGCGCCTTCCTCGGCGTCGCGCCGCTCGTCGCGCTCACCGTCACGGTGGTCTGGTTGGTGATCTTCCTGCTCAGCCGCTACGCCTCGCTGGCCTCGATGCTGAGCGCCGCGATGCTGCCGGTGGCGGCGCTGCTGTTCTCCCAGCGCTGGCCGGTGATCGCGTTCGGCGTGGGCGCCGCAGCGGGAGTCTTCCTGTTGCATCGCGCCAACATCGGGCGGCTGCTCCACGGGACGGAGCACCGCTTCCAGCTGCGTCGGCCTGCGGTGTAGTCCGTTTACTGATCCTTCGGCTGCGCGCGGTACGGTCGGCGCGTGATCCGCTCCATGCTCGCGTTCGCTGCTTTGCTCGCCGTCGCGGCGGTGCCCTTCGCGCGCGGGAGCGGCGGCACGGCACAGATCGTGACGGCTTCGGACGCGGGACTGCGCTTCGTCACCCTCAACGGTCGAGTCATCCGTTCGCTGCGGATTCGGCCGTTCGACTTCGCGTTCTCGCCGGACGGCAGCCGGATCGCCTTCTCGGACATGGACGACTTCGTCGGCGTCATGTCTGTGCGAGGAGGCCGGTTCGAGCGGGTCGGGCGCGGGATCGACCCGTCGTGGTCGCCGGACGGCACGGCGCTCGTCGTCCAGGTCAACGAGCTCTGTGATGACGAGGGAGGGCTGGCCGTGCTCCGGGTGGGCCAGTCTGCCCCGGTCTTCGAGCTGCAAGGCGAGATCTGTGGCGGCGAGCCCGACTGGTCGCCCGGCGGGGGCGAGATCGCCTTCGCCCACCGGGACAGCTCGCACCCGTTCTCGGGCCGCGGGCCTGACTCCGGGATCTTCGTGACGGATGGGACCGTGACGAGGCAGCTGACGCGGGACTCGAACGACACCCAGCCGCGGTGGTCGCCGGACGGGACGAGGATCGCCTTCCTTCGTGAGGGCGCCCGTGCGCGGCCGTCTTCCCTCTACGTCATCGACGCCGACGGCTCGCACCTCCGGCGCCTCGCCGCGGCACCGAACCTGGATGTCTCCGACCTCGACTGGTCGAGGGACGGCGCCCAGCTCGCCGTCGTGCTTCGTACGTGGGCGGGACGCTCCGGCGCCGCAGTCGTCCCGGCGAGCGGCGGCACCCCCTGTCTCGTGTCCGTCGCCTGGAACGGCCCCTGGAGCGTGCGCTGGGCTCCCCGCAGCGCGCCTGGCGCGCGCCGGCCTGCGCGCTGCCGCTCCTTCGCTCCTCCACGCCCGCGCCCGGTGCTGCAATGCTCGCAAGCCGGGGCGCGCAGCGCGGTCGACCGTTCGGCGCTGCCGCTCTGGCTGAGGGGTGTGGCGCACCGCCCGTTCGGGCGGCTCCTGCCGTTCTGCGTCGACGTCGACTCCGACGGGGATCTCGATCTCGTCGTGGTGTTCGACCCGGGCGGATCGGGCGGAGTCGTCGCCTGGGCCGTCTTTCTCCGCACGCCCTCCGACTGGAAGCAGGCGCTCATCCGGACCGGCACGCACATGGGAGTCGTCGCCGCGGGCTCCGACCTCGTCGAGGTGGAGCCGATCTACCACCGGCGCGACGCGAACTGCTGTCCCACCGAAGGGGTGCGGCACCGCCTCTACCGCTGGCGCGACGGTAGGCTGCGACTCGAGCGGATCTGGCGGACAGCCGACTAGGCGGCGAGCCACTGCGCAAGCGTCAGCTGCTCCGGCGGGGCGCCGTCGAGCTCCTCGCGCAGCGCGCCGACCGAGCCGAAGCGCTCGGCGATCACCTCGTGGTTGTGGATCGTCTCGAAGTTGACCTGGCGGGACAGCAGGAAGTCGTCGGGGCCAAGCCCGGGGAACCGCTCGAGCGTGGCGGCGAGGGCGTGGCGCACGGAGTCCTCGACGAAGCGCGGCTGGAGGTGCGCGTGCTCGACGACGAAGAGCTCGTCGGGGCGTTTCAGCAGTGCATAGACGGGCGCGCTCATCGAGCGCTCGACGATGCCGACGAGCTCCTCGGCGTTCAGCGTCTCGCTCGTCCCGACGTAGAGCGTCCCGCGTCCGCGCTGGTTGTGCGTCGCGAGCGG
>JAWVDX010000081.1:0-5965 GCA_033857015.1 Gaiellaceae bacterium | reverse complement strand
CCGGTGACGTAGCGCGGGTTCTGGCGCGGCCCGTAGTTGTTGAACATGCGCGTGACGACGCCCGGGAGGCCGAACGCGTCGAAGTAGTTCATCGTCAGGAAGTCCGCTGCGACCTTCGACGTCGCGTAGATCGACTTGGGGTTGATCGGCGAGCGCTCGTGCAGGATCAGCGACTCGTCCTCGTCGAAGGTGTGGAACTCGCGTACCGCCTCGTGGACGTTGCCGTACTCCTCCGAGGTGCCCGCGGTGTCGAACTTCTCCAGCTCGAGCCCGTGGTCGACGACGGACTGCAGGAGGTTCAGCGTGCCGACGGTGTTCGCCATGACCGTCTCGTACGGACGGTGCCAGGACTCGCCCACGTGGGCCTGCGCGCCGAGGTGGAAGATGTAGGGCTTGTCCGGCGCCTGCGCCAGCTCGCGAATCAGATAGTCGATCGACGTCTTGTCGGTCAGGTCGGCGAAATGCACCCGGAGCTGGCGGCGGACGTGGCCGATGTTGTTGAGCGCGCCGCTCGAGGTCGCGCGCACGAAGGCGTTGACGTGCGCGCCCAGGTGGCAGAGCGCCTCCGTGAGGTGCGAGCCCATGAACCCGTCCGCGCCGGTGACGAGAACGGTGCGCCCGGTGTAGGCCTCGCCGAAGTCCCGGCGGAGCTCCGCGACCGCTTCGTCAGTCCACTGGGTGTCGGGTCTGTTTGAGTTCATCGGATGGGGAAGGCGGCGAAAGAGTATCCAGTGCGCGGGCGCAGCGCCCTTTCGAGCGGCGCGCTCACCGGAGCCTCGCTTGCCATCCTGTCGCTCTCGGGCGCCGGCGGAGCGGCGCTCCTCTCCCACGAAGTCGGGAAAGGCCCGCAGACGGACGGGTTCTTCGCCGCCTACGGCGTCTATCTGGTGCTGGTGCTCGTCGCGAGCGCGTTCCGCTTCGTGGTGCTGCCGGCGCTGACCCGGGCGGAGGAGCGCGGGGAGCTCGCCGCCCAGCTCGTGCGCAGCGCGGTCGCCTTCTCGGTGCTCGCGGTGCCCGCGCTCGTCGCGGCGCTCGTCTTTCCGCACGCGCTTGCTGCCGCGATCACCGGGAGGGAGGCGGCGCGCGCCGAGGCGGCCCGGGCTCTTCTCTGGCTGCTGCCCGCGGCGGTCGCGCAGCTCTACGCCGGGCTGGTCGCGAGCGCGCTCGCCGCGCGCAACAGCTACGCGACCGCCGCGTTCGGGTTCGCGACCGGGGGCGTCGCGGCCCTCGTCCTCTTCGCAGTGCTCGTGCGCTCGCACGGGGCGACGGCGCTCGCGTGGGGCCTCGCGCTGAACGGGGCGATCTCGCTCGGCGTGCCGCTCGTCCGCCTGCTCAGCCTCGGGTCGTTCGGGCGGGTCGCCGGCTGGGCGATGGGGCTCGCCGGCGAGGTGGTCGAGCTCGCGCGGGGGATCGCCTTGCCGGTCGCGGCGCAGGCGCTCGTCGTCATCGGGGGGCGGTTCGCGAGCGGGATCGGGAGCGGGGCCCAGACGACCTTTTCCTACGCCTACATCATCGCCGGCATCTCGGTGACCGTCTCGGCCGGAGCGCTGTCGCTCGTGTCGTCGGCGCCTCTGACCCGGGGACGCGTCGATCGGGAGCGGGCGGTCGCGCACGTGGGGGCTGCGTCGTGGCTCTCGCTCGCGGTCGTCGGCTTCAGCACGGGGCTCGTCGCGCTCGTGGGGTCGCGGATCGCCGGAGTCGCCCTCGGCGGGTCGTTCTCCGGGACGAGCGGCGTCGAGCTCGCCCATGTCGTCGTCGCGCTGACGCCGTGGGCCGTCGCCTCGGTCGCGTTCTCGGTCGCGTATCCGCTCACGTTCGTGCTCGGCCGGACCGGCTGGCTGCCGGCGCTCGGGCTCGCCGTCGCGGGGTTGGCCGTGCCGCTCGAATGGGGCGCGCGCGACGTTCGCGGCCTGGTCGGGCTCGCCGTCGGGCTGGCGCTCAGCATGGCGGCGCTGCTCCTGGGCGTGCTGGCGCTGATCGTGGGGGCGCGGCTGCTCGGTGTGCTGCGCGAGCTGGCGGCGGCCTCGCTCGTCGTCGGCGCGCTGACGGCGGTCGCTTTCGGGCTGCCGAGCCTCGTCCTCGGTGCGTGGCCCGCCGCGCTCGTCGGGGCGGCTCTCTACCTGGCGGTGCTCCTCCTGGCGACACCGCCACCCCTGCGCCGCGCCCTCGCCTACGTGCACGCGCTGCGCTGAACCAGACTTAGTAACAGTCTGTTGCTAAGTCGTGGTTCGCGGGACGGATAGGCTCCGCCGGTGCGCGGGTGGTGGCCTCTCTATCGGACGAGCGTGGCGCTGGGGCTGCGTGCGCTGCGCCACGGGAACCGCGAGCGCGAGGCGTTCATCCGGGTCGTCATCCCGCTCGATCCGAGCCGCTACGTCGAGCTCCCCTGGGCGCTGCAGGCGCTCGATGCGCAGCCGCGCCAGCGCGTGCTCGACCTCGCGAGCCCGAAGCTCCTCGCCGTCGAGCTGGCGAAGCGCCACGTCGAGGTCGTCTCCGTCGACGAGCTGGACGAGGAGGTGCAGCGCTGGCAGCGGCTCGCCGGGCACCTCGAGGGCGCAACCTTCGAGCGGGCGGACGGCCGCGCCCTCCCCTACGAGGACGCCACCTTCGACCATGCCTGCTCCATCTCCGTGCTGGAGCACATCCCGGAGCCCGGCGACGAGCAGGCGCTGCGCGAGCTCGCCTGGCGGGTCAAGCCCGGCGGACGGGTCGTCCTCACGATGCCGTACGCCCTGGAGGCGCGCGAGGACTGGGTCGACGCGCCCAAGTACGTCGACCACGGCCCCGGCGAGGAGGGCAAGCACTTCTTCCAGCGCTGGTACGACGACGCGGGGATCGAGCGCCTGCTCGACGCAGTCCCCGAGCTGATGGTGCGCCGGCGCGAGGTGGTGCGCCTCCAGCCGAACTGGCAGCCGCTCTACTCGGCCGCCTTTCCCTGGCTGATCGCGCTCGGCCCGCTCTACGGGGTGCTCGCCCGGGAGAAGCGCGGCCCCGGCGGCGACGTCGTGCGCCTCGTGCTCGAGCGGCGATAAGGTCACGCGGTGCCGAAGGCGCTCATAACGGGAATCGGCGGCCAGGACGGCTCCTACCTGGCGGAGCTCCTGCTCGAGCAGGGCTACGAGGTCGCCGGTATCGTGCGCCGCTCGACGGACGAGCCCCACGAGAACATCGAGCACCTGCGGGGGCAGATCGAGCTGATCCAGGCCGATCTCGTCGACGAGCCGTCGCTGCTGGCCGCTCTCAAGGCCGCGCGGCCGCAGGAGGTCTACAACCTCGCCTCCGTGTCGTTCGTGCCTCGCTCCTGGGACGAGCCCGTCCTGACGGCGGAGCTCGCCGCGGTCGGTGCGACAGCGCTGCTCGAGACGATCCGCAAGGTGGACGACACGATCCGCTTCTACCAGGCCTCCTCGTCGGAGATCTACGGCGAGCCGGTGGTGTCCCCGCAGGACGAGTCGACCCCGCTCTCGCCGCTCACGCCGTACGGCGTGGCAAAGGCGTACGCGCACTTCATCACCGGGTCGTACCGCCGTCGCTACGGCATGCACGCGTCGGCGGGGATCCTCTACAACCACGAGTCGCCCCGCCGGCCGGTCAACTTTCTGCCCCGCAAGGTCGCCAACGGGGCTGCGGCGATCAGCCTCGGCCTGGAGCAGGAGCTCGCGCTCGGCGACCTCTCCGCACGACGCGACTGGGGCTTCGCCGGCGACTACGTGCGCGCCATGTGGCTGATGCTCCAGCAGGAGGAGCCGGAGGACTACGTGATCGCGACCGGCGTGGCGCACTCGGTGGAGCAGCTCGTCGCGTGCGCCTTCTCCCACGTCGACCTCGACTGGCGCGAGCACGTTCGCGTGGACGAGTCGCTCGTGCGCGGGAAGGCAGAGCTGCACAACCTCGTCGGCTCGCCCGAGAAGGCGCGCACCCGCCTCGGCTGGGAGCAGACCCTGAGCTTCGAGGAGCTCGTCCATCTCCTCGTCGATGCGGAGCTGGAGCGGCTCCGCGGCGGGGCGCCCGCGAGGCTGGCGTGAGCTCCGCTCAGCCCTCTGCGTGCTTGCGGACTTCGTCCAGGAGGTAGTCGGCGACGCGCTCGGGCGCCGCGTGACGGTCGAAGTAGTCCGCGGCGCCGGCGCGCAGCGTGCGCAGCCGATCGGGGTCGGCCAGGAGCGCCTCGACGGTGCTGGGGATCTTCTCGTAGTCCTCCGCGGGCGCCGGGCCGGTGTCGAGCGGGCGGTCGATGCCGCACTCCTCGTAGTGGACGCCGCGCTCGAGCGGCTGCGGCCAGCGCGGAGGCGGCAGCGCGTCGTAGAGGATCGCTGCGCCCATCGCGAGCGGGTCGAGCATGCGCCACGAGATGCAGAGATGCTTGCCGGGCCGGAGGAAGAGGATCCGGGCGCGCGCCAGCTCGCGCCACAGCTCGCGCTGGGGCAGGTACTCCCTGCGCGTCGTGACGCCCACCGCCTGCAGGCGCTGCTCGAGCTCTCTCGTCTCGGCCTCCTCGTAGCCGCGGACGAAGTTCGCGACGAGGAGCTTGGAGCACTCGACCTGCGCCAGCGCCTCGTAGACGCGGACGAGGTGCTCGCGCCCGCCCCAGATGTTCGCGATGAGCACGACGTCGAGATCCTTCGGGGCGGTGCGCAGCGAGCGCAGGAAGCGGATCCGTTCGTGGTCGAGCGTCCCGTTCCCGTTGACGAGCGGGCGGACGCGCTCGTCGTAGGGCTCCTGAGGCCACCTGTTGGACTTGAAGTAGAGGTCGCACCACTCGAGCGCGGCCGGATTGCGGACGTCCTTCGCGTCGTGACTGTCGAGCGCGACCCGCGTTCGAGTCCCGGCATGCTCGAACTCGTAGCAGCCCACTAATCCGTCGTGTCCGGCGCTCGGGCGGGAGCCGCGGCCGATGTCGAGGACGGGACGCAGCGGGCTCTTGCTGAGGCGATACGCCGCAGCCACGGCCGGCCGTACGCCCGGAGCCAGGCTCAGGATGGGAGATCCGCGCAGCCGCAACCTGGCTCGCTCGGCGAGACCCAGCAGGTAGTACTTCTGGAACCCGATCGTCTTGTCGAGGGAGCGCGGCGCGAAGAAGGTGACGTTCGCCATGGAGCAGGAGCTTATGCGGAGTCTCGCCGCGGGTCCGGCGCTTCCTGGTGCACCGGTCACGCCATGCGGGTGACGTGCCCGTCGCGCATCTCCCACACCGCGGCTGCGTAGCCGGCGACGTCGGCTTCGTGCGTGACGGCGAGGCAGGCGGTGCCCGCCTGGGCGGCGGCGCTGATCCTCGTCCAGACGGCGTTGCGCCAGTGCTCGTCCTGGTGGGAGGCGGGCTCGTCCGCGAGCAGGACGGTGGGCGCAACGACGAGCGCGCGGGCGACCGCGACCCGTTGCTGCTGGCCGATGGAGATCTCCGTGGGGAGGCGTTCCGCGAGCTCGGTGAGGCCGAGGTCGGCGAGCAGCGGGTCGACGGGGCCGGCGCTGCGCCCGGCGAGGCGGAGGGGCAGCGCCACGTTCTCGCGCACGCTCAGATCCATCAGGAGCCCGAACTTCTGCGGGACGATCGCGAGCTCGTGCCACGGCGCCCGGCTGGGATCGCTGGCGCCCGCGGCGTATGCCACGCTGCCCTCGTCGGGGCGCTGCCAACCGGCGAGCAGGCCGAGGAGCGTGGACTTGCCGGAGCCGGAGCGGCCGATCAGGACGCTCAGCTGGCCGCGCTGCAGCGTCAGGTCGGCGTCCTCGACGGCGTGCACGACCTCGGAGCCGCGCCGGTAGCGCTTCGAGACGCCGTTCGCGCTGACCGCGACGGGCGCGTCCGGAGCGGCCGTTGTCGCGGGTCGCGCTGGGCCGCGCTGTGTGGCGGCCTCGCTGACGACGCGGCCGTTGCGCAGGTGGATCGCGGCATCCGCGTGGGCGATCACGTCCGGGTCGTGGGTCGCGACGACGAAGCCGGCGCCCTCGTCCGCGTGGTCGCGCAGCGCCC
>JAWVDX010000080.1:0-9932 GCA_033857015.1 Gaiellaceae bacterium | reverse complement strand
TCCCGCCCAGCGCGACGAGCTGCGCGAGCGCCACGAGCGGAAAGCCCCCGAGCGCGAACAGGCGGTAGAAGGCGAGCTGCGCCAGCCACTGCTGGTCGATCCAGCTCTTTCCCTGGCCCCAGATCGTGAGCGTGTCGTGCGCCGGAATCCCGTGCTGCGCGACCTCCCGGCCGGCGACGAGCGCGAGCCACGTATCCGACTGGATCGCGTGCGGAATGAACCAGGCGCTGAGGACGAGGTATGCGGCGCCCGCGCAGAGCAGCAGCGCGTTCGCCTGCAGCCAGGCCACGACACGCTCGAGCGCGAGCCGAGGCTCGACTGCAGGGAGCCCGCGCAGGGTCATGTCTGCCGGATCGGCCATTCCATCTGATCCAACCCGTTCCGAGCCTTCAGGCACACGACCGAAAGGCTAGGTCCCGGCGAAACCAACGGCGGTTCAGCCACTCTCAGGCGCGAGAGCTCACCTTCATGCTGCGCCGTGCGAATGCGGCGAGCGCGGAAGGTCCAAGCCCCCGGCAGTGGAAGCCGTGGACCAGCTCGCCCTCCAGCTGCCACGTCCCGACGGTGGAAGGGCTGCGGCCGCACAAGCTCGTCAGGGCCTGATCAGGCGCGACCGGCCCGACCACGAGGTATGCCTCGCCCTTGGCGCAGCCACCGCTGACGGCTCCGCCCTCGAGCCCCACCAGGACGGGCAGCGCATCGCCGCGTTCCCAGTCCAGCCCAGTGACGACAACCGGGCATCCAGTCGTCTGGAGCCTCGACACGGTCTGGACGAGGCGTACGCCTGCGGCCTCCGTCGTGACCCAGCGCTCCACCCCTCGATGACCGCTGTACGGCCAGACGGCGACGAACACACCCAGCATCGCGAGGACTTCAAGCCGCCGCCGTCGCCCGGTCCGAGCGAGCGAGAGGCTGACGGTGATCGCAAGCAATGCGACGGCGGGCATCAGGTAGCGGCCCTGAAGAACGCCGACCTGCGCACTCCACGCGATCGTTGCCAGCGCCGTCGCGAAGACCCCGAGCACCAGCCAATCGGGCCGTCGCCGTCCGAGACCGATGCCGATCACGATGGCCGACGTCAGGAGCAGCACCAAGCCGAGGAGACTGTCGAGCGCCCCCAACGCTGCGACTGCCTTCAGCGTTCCGAGCGCCCCCGAGCCGGCTTCGAGCTCGGCTCCGTAGACGAGTGTGCCCTGGGTCGCGATGTAGGCCGACTCGGCTGCAACGTGAAGGAGCGGCAGTGCCGAGGCGACGATTAGCGCTGCCAGTGCGAGATCGGCCCGGCGCTTGGGCCGGCGCAGCCAGTGAATCACCGCACCGCGCTCGCCCATCACGAGGAACGGGACGATGACGAGGGCACAGACCGAGACTTCCTTCTGGTACGCCCCTGCGGTCCAGAGCGCGTAGCCAGCAGCGAGAAGGAGCGCTGTCCCTTGATGGGCGCGCCCGACGCCCTGACGTCCCAGCCGTCGAGCCCCGCGAACAAGCAGCGTTGCGCCCAGCGCCATGCAGCCGACGAGCAGCGGCTCCTGTGGCCCGAACCGTGCGAGGTCGACTGCGAAGTCGGGCACCGCCAGCACGGCTGCTGGCGGCAAGACAATCAGGAGCGTGAGCTCCAACCTGGAGACGCCGGCTCCGCGCCGCTCGAGCAGCAGTGCGGTCAACGCGGCCAGCCCTACGACGAGCACGCTCAAGCGCACAACATCCCAGAGGTTCGGGCCGATCAGGCCTGCGGGACCGTCGAGCGTGTGCCACTGAACGGTATTCCAGAGCTCCCATCCAGGCCGGAACCGAAGTCCAACCGGGTGGAACAGCGTTTCCGGCGTCCTGAGCGAGGTGCCGAGCTGGATGGCCTGCCAATCGTCGGTGAGCGAAGGGCCTGCAAGGGAGAAGCGGGGCGAGATGATCCAGAGCCCGAGCAGCGCGACAAGACCAGTCGCGAGAGGGATCATCGGCACGCGGTCCGCGATCGCGCGGAGGCGTTCCAGACGGTTCAGGCGCGTGCTACGGCTGATGGAGAGGACGGCGTAGGCGAGCCGAGTCACTGGTCGTTTCCGACAAGTCGTGGACGAGGTCCGGGCGCGTTGCGGGGCTCTCGCTCGCCCCGGCGACCAGGTACAGGGGGCGGCCTTTCACTTCCTCGAAGATGCGCGCCTGATACTCGCCGATGACGCCGAGAACGATGAGCTGGACGCCTCCGAGCATGCAGACGATTGCGACGATCGAGACATAGCCCGGCGCGTTGTAGACGCCGAGCAGCTTCGAGGCGATGCTCGCCGCGGCGAAGAGGCCTGAGAAGAAGGCCACGGCGAACCCGACCTTGAGCGCAAGCCTGAGCGGTGCGTTCGAGAACGAAAGGAGCGCGTCGATCGCGAGTGAGCTCATCTTCGCGAGCGTGTACTTGCTGCCGCCACCGAAGCGTGCCGGGCTCGCGAACGGCACTCCGATCTGCTTGAGACCCATCCAGGCGAACATCCCGCGCAGGTAGCGATGATGCTCGCGCATCTGGAGGAACTGGTCGAGCGTGGCGCGGTCGACGAGGCGGAAATCGCCTGCCGCAGCCGGCATGTCGGTGTCGGCCATCCGGTTCAGGAGCCGGTAGAACGCCGCAGCCGACCAGCGCTTGAACAGCGATACGTCTTGCCGCTCCAGCATCACGCCGTAGACAACGTCATAGCCCTCGCGCCAGTGCTCCACCAGGGCGTGGATGTGCTCGGGCGGATGCTGGAGGTCGCCGTCCATGGTGACGACGGCAGCGCCGCGCGCGGCTTCCAGGCCCGCCGTCAATGCGATCTGATGGCCGAAGTTCCTCGAGAGCCTGATGAAGCGGAAACGCGGGTCGCGGCGGATGAGCTCGTCGATCAGGAGTGATGAGGCGTCCGTGCTGCCGTCGTCGACGAAGACGACCTCGGTCGTGCCGTCGAGCTCTTCGATCACGCCGACGAGCCGCCGCCCGAGCTCGAGGATGCATTCCTCCTCGTTGTGGAGCGGGATCACGATCGAGTAGACCGGCGCGTCGAGGTCACGCATCTCCCCTATCGTTTCGCGCCCGGTCGATAGGCGCCCCACCCTTTTGGCAAGGGAGAGCTAGCCGTGCGACCCGGATCCCTAGGCCGAGGCGATCTCGCCGGCGCCGGCGGGAGCTCCAGATGGACGCCGGCTGAGGACTCTTCGCACAGACGCCGTATCGACGACGCTGAGGACGAGGATCCCGATCGTGAAGCAGGCCGAGACGGCGATCACCATCGAGGACCCTCCACTCTCCTGGCCCGGCAGGGCCCAGTAGAGCAGGGGCAGGAACCACAGCACACCGAGTCGCCGGCTCGCAAGCGCCAGCGGCACGAAGAGCAGGACGTAGTAGTGGGGCCAGACGATCGGCGTGATGAGCAACGCCGCGCCGAGAGCCGCGACGAACGCCCGGCGATCGCCATCCCGCTGGCGGGCAACGAGGACGATCACGGCGAGCGCAAGGGCGGTCGCGGACATCGTCACGACCCGCGATGCGCCGGCGCCGAGACCGAGCCCGTGCGCGAACGCGCCGATCGAGTAGCTCTTGTACTCCTCGAGCGACGCGATGCCACCGAGGTGGCCCGGATAGGCACGCAGCCCCGCGAAGCCGATGACGGCCCACGAGCCCAGCACGAGCCCGACCGTCGCGACAATCGAGGCGGCCGCGCTCCTGTAGCGGCGCGTCGCGAGCAGCCAGACGCCGAGCGGCCACAGGAAGAGCTTCGTCCCGACCACGAAGGCGATCGCGAGCGCCGGCCCATAGCGGGTGTCGCGGTAGCGCCAGGCACAGGCGGCCGCCAGCATGAGCAGCGGGCTGATGGAGCCGACGAAGAGCGAGGCCAGCAACGGCATTGAAAGGAGCGCAAGTCCATAGCACCGCCAGTCACGGACGCCGCAGAGGCGGAATGTGAGATAGACGGCCACGAGAACGAGGATCCAGAACGCGTACACGCCGAACCGCCACGGCAGGGCGCCGAGGGGCGCAAAGAGCACGGCCGCAGGCGCCGGGTACACGAAGGGGTAGGGCGACACGCCCTCGATCACCTTGTGCCAGGCCTGCCACATCGTGTTGATGTCGTAGAGGCTGCCGTCGTGCACGTACTTGGGGCGCTGCCAGTTCCTCACCACGAGGATTGCCGGGACGATCAGGGGGATGAGCACGAAGATCGTCAGCTCGCTTAGCCGTGCACCGGCCGCGCGGGCGCGCGCAAGCCCGGGCGCGTCGTCTCCGGGCCGTCGCCGGAACAGGAGCGACGTCGAAGGTCCGGCGAGCATGGACGCATGATCGTGCACGCGTCCTTCGCCCTCGACCCCCGATGGGATAGGTCCACCCGCGCGATCGGTCAGTGCCGGCGAGCCGCCGGCTACTGAAGCATCCGACCCTCGATCTGGGCCTGAAGGCACTTCAGGATCCACATCGAGGTGAGCAGCGTGTAGACGAGAATCGGGAAGGCGATGGTCATGACGCCGAACGCCCCGGGCACCGCATCCATGAGTACCGGAAGGAGCAATCCGCCGGCCATGAATGCAGCACCGACGTGGCACATGACCACGCGGATGTCCTCCGAACGCCATTCAGGGAAGCGCACGTAGAACCAGCCCGCGACAGCCGCGGCGCCGAACAGGAAGAGCACGACGAAGAGAGTGACGCTCATGTTCACCCCTATCGGTCGATTGGACGCATGACTTGACAACGTCCTTGGGCGAAGAAGAGTTTCGTAAACGTGCCGGACGGCACGGCCCCCGAGCGAACGCTTCAGCGCCTGGCGGCAAGCACCCAGCCCGTGCGGCCGAGCGAGCGTCCGTCCCACCCGGGCGGAAGTGGGTGCGGCGCCCTGCCACGCGCGAAGAGCACGTCGCGTACGCCAGTGCGACTCGCGGCCGCCAGCGCATCGCCCGGGCGCAGATAGACGACGCGCCGCTGAAGCTTCGCGCCGTAGAACGGGTAGCTCCAGTCGTCAGGGCCGAAGACGACTCCGAGCCGGCCCCGCCGCGGAACCGTGCGGTCGACGACGTCGATGATGAACGCCATCCGGGGGCGGTTGAGCGCTTCGACCTGCGCCCTGCTCAGCGACCAGACGGGCGTGCTCCCGGCCAGCCCGAGCGGCTTCTGCTCGTTGAACGCGATCGTCGTGAAGAGCGTGACCAGGGCGACGACTACAGCCCCCGCCACGAGCCTCCGCGCGGGATAGACAGCGGCGAGCAGCGGCGCCACGAGGGCGATGGGAACGATCATGAAGCGCCCGATCCAGTCGTTGTTCGCGTACACGAATGCAAGCTCGAGGACGAAGATCGGAACTGCGGCCGCAAGAGCGGCCTCCCGTCGACCCGCGCGCCCGCGCGCGAACGAGACGAGGGTGATCAGCACGACTGGCACGACGAGGAATGCTCCGATCGGGCCGAAGAACGCGAAGTCCTCGTTGGAGCGCACATTCACCGTCTTGTGGATGCCGGCAGCTCTCTCGAGTGCCGTCACGGCAACGACGAGGACGGGCGAGAGGGCCAAGACCACGCAGAGGACCGCCTCGCCGGGGCGGAGACCCCGCCCCCGCCGGCGGTCGAGAGCGACGAGGAATCGAGGAGCGAGCACGAGCACGGCGAGCAGCGCAAGTGCCGCCACGAGGCTGTGCGAAACGGTCAGGAAGCCCGGGAAGTCGACGAAGCCTCCGACGGTACGGGCGAACGACGAGAGCACGCCGGTCGGCGAGGGATCGGCGCGAAAGGCGTTCTGCTCCTTCCCGGCACCGAGCAGGCTGTGCCGGTGGACTAGGTTCAGGGCATAGCCGGCAGACCCAACGGACAGAACACCGAGCGTCGACGACGCGGCCAACTCGATCAGCCGCCGCCGACCAAGGGTGCTGAGCGCAATCAGCCCGAGGAGCGGCAGAGCGAACACGCCGGTTGTCTTCGTCCCGACCGCGAGGCCCACGGCGAGGCCGGCAAGTGCGATTCCGCTCTTGTCCCTCTCGAGCACGAAGAACGCTGCGGCGAGCACGAACGAGGCAACGAGGAGGTCGTTCTGCGTGGTCGTCGACTGCAGGACGACCTGGCCGAGCGAGGCGAGCACGAGCGCGGCGAAGGCCGACGACGAGCGCGGGAAGCCGAGCTGCCGCGCAACCGCGTAGCAGCCGACGATGAGCGCGATCCCGGCGACGTACTGCGGCAGTGCAGCAAGCTGGTCCGTGCCCAGGAAGGTGAGCGTGTAGAGGATCGCGATCTCCCCGTTGGGTGGGAAGATGTTCATCCGCTCCGTGTTCGCGTTCGGCACGTAGCCGAGCGCGTGGTCTTGATTCCATGCGGCTGCGCGGGCCAGGTGGTAGGTCATGGAGTCCCAGTTGTTCGGCGGCGCGACAACCTGCAACACGAGCTGGAAGAGCAGCGCTGCAGCGACCGCGCAGGCGAGCACGAGCAGGGTCGGGTGTTGGCGCAGCCAGGCACGACCCAGGGCGGGGAGCCTGGGACGAGGCCGCCCGTTGAGCGACCAGAGACCCACGGCCGCAATCGCCCAGAGTGTCTCGCCGGCGAGGAGGCCCACGGTCGTGACCGCGTGGAACGGCGAGAGCGCGAGCGTCAGCAGGACGATCTCGGCCGCGGCGAGCAGGTATGCGGCGAGGAGCAACGCAGCAAAGCCGCGCAGGCGCAGCATCGCCGCCGAAAGCGCGGCGCTCGTCACGAGCAGCAGCGAGGCGAGGGCGAAGCCGGCGAACCCCATCTAGCGACGCGACCCGGTCGCTGCCGGCACGCTAGCCGCGCAGGCGTACCGCGAAGAGGACACGTACTGCCTTTACGCCGTCGACCCAGGTGATCTTCTTTCCCTCGTCGTAGGTGCGGCCGTAGTAGGCGACGGGCAGCTCGTAGATGCGGAGCTTCTTGAGACAGACCTTCCCGGTGATCTCGGGCTCGATGCCGAAGTCGTTGCGGGTGAGGTCGAGCGAGCGGAGCACGTCCGCGCGCATCGCCTTGTAGCCGGTCTCCATGTCCGAGAGCGTCGTGTTGAAGAGGACGTTCGTGAGCAGGGTCAGGCAGCGGTTCGCGACGAGATGCCAGAAGAAGTGCGCCCGCTGCGGCCGGCCCCCGAGGAGGCGGGAGCCGTAGACGACGTCGGCCACGCCCTGGACGATCGGCTCGATGAGTGCCGGGACGTCAGCCGGGTCGTACTCCATGTCCGCGTCCTGAATCACGACGATGTCACCGTCCACATGCGCGATCGCGGCTCGAATCGCCGCCCCTTTGCCCTGGTTCCGCTGATGCACGACCACCCGGTTCGCATCGCCGGCCTGCCACTCCTCGAGGATCTCTGCAGTGTCGTCCCAGGAGCCGTCGTCGACGACGATGACCTGGGCGTCGAGCTCGAGGTTCGCGATCCGCCGAAGCACCTCTTCGATCGTCGTCGCCTCGTTGAAGGCCGGCATGATGAAGCTGACACGGTGCGCCGGCGCACTCGCAGCTGCGGGACCGACGTTGGCCAGCGGAAGAGACAGCGGCACAACGCGCTCGAGGAATGGCCGTGCTTGAGGGGCCGCGCTCATAACAGCACGAAGCTTCCCTGGCGCCCGCTCAGCTGCATATAGCCCAACGGCTAGGTCCGCTTGTCCCGAAGTTGGGGCGCCCGAAGAACGCTAGGCGCCGTCGAGCACAGGATTCTCGATCAGCCCGTGCTGGTACGCGTACCGGGTCGCCTCGGTGCGGTTCGCGACCGCGAGCTTCCGGTAGATGTTCGTCAGGTGGAACTTCACCGTCTGCTGGGCGATCCAGAGCTGCTTCGCGATCGCGTCGTTGGACATGCCCTGCGCGACGGCCTTCAGGATCACGAGCTCCCGCTCGGTCAGCCCGGCCTCCTTGACTGCCGCGCTCTCCTGCGACGCCTCGGGCAGCCCGGCGACGCTGAAGAACGTCCCCGCGAGCACCTGGCGCAGCGCCGAGGGAAGGTCGCTGGGATTCACGCTCTTGACGATGTACGCGCTGGCGCCGCGGCTGAGCACGGTGCGGATCAGCTCGGGGTCGATCGAGACCGAGAGGATGATCACCTTGACCCCGGGATGCCGCGCCTTGATCCGATCGAGGCAGGTCAGGCCGTCCATCCCCGGCATCCGCAGGTCGAGCATGGCGATGTCGGGCTTCGTCCGCGCAACGAGTGGCAGGACCTCGCTGCCCGTCTGGGCCTCGCCCACGATCTCGATGTCGTCCGCCTCCTCCAGGGCGCGCCTGATCCCTTCGAGGATGAGCCGGTGGTCGTCGGCGATCAGGACGCGCATCTTGCTCACGGGCGCCGCGAGCCGCTCACGCGCGCACGCTGATGCTCTCGCCGTGCCGCCGCGCGAACTGCTGGTCGCCGGCGACGAGTGGCTGCCACGCGGGAATCGTGAACCGGGTCAGCGTCGGGCCGCCGGGGTGGCTGTGGATCTCGAGCTTGCCGCCGAGCAGGCGCATCCGCTCCCCCATGCCGACGAGCCCGAGCCGTCCGTTCTTCGCCGCCCGCACGAGGGCGCGCTCGACGGCGAAGCCCTGGCCGTTGTCCCAGATCTCGCCCTCGATCCGGTCGCGGCGCACGGTGACGGTCACGCGGGCGGCGGTCGCGGCGCTGTGCTCGCGCACGTTGGAGAGCGCTTCCTTCACCACCAGCAGGAGCGCGAAGCGTTGCGACGCGCTGAGCGTCGAGAAGTCGCCGGTCGCCGTGAGGTCCGCCTCGATCTCGGTACGGCTCGAGAAGGACGTCACCTCGTGCTTCAGGAGCTGCTCGAACGTGCGGCCGTAGAGGCTCGCCGGCTCCAGCGAGTGCGCGAGCTCGCGCAGACCGTGGTCGACCTCGCGGATGCGCGCCTCGAGCTCGCCCATCTGCTCGAGCAGGTTTGCGAGGGCCTCGGCGTCGCCCTCCCTGGCGGCCTTGCGGCGCAAATAGTTGAGATCGCCGGCCAGCGCGACGAGATCCTGGATCGGGCCGTCGTGGAGGTCGAAGCCGAGCCGGACGAGCCGCTTCTCGCTGGAGGCGGAGACGCTGCGCTCGCGCTCCGCATTACGGGCGAGCAGCATGTCGCGCTCGAGCGCGGTCGTGAGCATCGCCGCGGCCTCCGTCATGAGCGGCAGCACGCGATGGACGTCGCCGGGCCGCGTGCGGACGACGAGGGCGCCGGCCGGGCGCTGCCAGCGCAGGATCGGGATCGCGTGGATGAAGCCGACCGGCCCGCGCGGTCGCAGCCCCTGCACCGTGAGCTGCGCGACGACGCGCGTGCGGCGGGTAGTCGGGCGGTCGCCGACTGCCTGGAGGCAGCTCACACGGCCGCTCGCTCCCGTGACCCACAGCGAGACGCTCTCGACCTGCGTGAACGCGCGCAGGAGCCGGAGCTCGGCCTCGATGGCCATGCGCGGCGGGTACTCGAGCAGGCGCACGTCACGAAGGGCGTGCCGGCAGACCAGCTCGGCCGTCACGTCCTCCGGGATCCCGGTCCACGAGGACGCGGTCGCGATGACGGTGTCGACCTCGTCCGCGGTCCACTGGTGGTCGACGGCGAAGCGGCTGAGGAGGTCGGCGGCGACGCTGAGCCCGAACGGCTGCTCCGTGCGCGGGCGTGGCGTCTCGCCGGACGCTCTCGCCGGAAGCCTTTCTATGAGCTGGCGAACGAGCTCATCGTTGCTCGGGGGGGTCTCGCCCAACATTCCACCTATCCGCAGAAGCAGTGTCCAGTACGGACACATCAATCTGGCACGGTTTGAAGGAGATTGCAATACCACGCCGACGGCGCACGAATCGCGCCGGCCGTATACAGGCCAGCATCCCCCGTTGTGGGGACGGTTCTACGCCTTCTCGTGCCGATTCCTTGCAGGTGCGGAGAAGGTCATTTGCGGCAGCACGAAGGAGCTGAGCCCCCATGGTAAGACTTGCCAGGACAATGGTGCTCGTCGTGGCCATCGCGCTCGTCCCCGGG
>JAWVDX010000079.1:0-3481 GCA_033857015.1 Gaiellaceae bacterium | reverse complement strand
AAGAGCCCGTGGTCGTCGACGAGCACGACGCGGCGCTTCATCGCGGCAGCCTCAGCTCGACCTCGGTGCCCTCGCCCGGTGCGGTCGTGACGACGGCGCTGCCGCCGGCCCGCTGCATGCGGCCCTCGATCGACTCGCGGATGCCCCGCCGGTCGTCCGGCACGGAGGTCAGGTCGAAGCCCGCCCCGCGGTCGTGGACGAAGACGGCCATCTCCGCGTCGGTCACCTCGGCGTAGACGTCGATCTCCTCGACGCCGGAGAACTTGGCCGCGTTCGTCATCGCCTCGCGCGCGGCGAGGACGAGCTCAGTCTCGGGAGGAGCGTCGCCGGCGCTCGCGATCTCGACGCGGACGCCGTGCAACTCCTCGACGTCGGCCGCCGCGGCCGAGAGCGCCGCGACGAGCGAGCTCCCGTCGTCGCCGAGCGGCTGCGAGCCGTAGAGCCAGCCGCGCAGCTCCCGCTCCTGGCGGCGGGCGAGCGCGGCGATGCGGCGCGGCTCCCCGGCGTGGCGCTGGATCAGCGCGAGCGTCTGCAGCACCGAGTCGTGGACGCGCGCAGCGACGTCGGCGCGCTCCTCGGTGCGGATCCGCGAGGAGCGCTCCGCGTCACGCTCGATCGCGAGCCGCCAGAGCCAGGGCCCCGTGACGAGGAGCAGCGCGCCGGCTACCGCTCCAGGCGCGAGGACGTTCGCCGCCGCGTGGCCTCCCTTCAGGATCAGGCTCGCGCCGAACGCCGCGAGCAGGACGCCGAAGTAGGAGAGCGGCGCATCCGGGCGGAAGCTGCCGCCGTCCCGGAGGGCGAGCGTCAGGCCGGCCGCGACGAGGACGAGCCCCCAGACGCCGCGTTGCGGGATGCCGACTGCCTCCAGCAGTCCCGTCGTCGCCCCGAGGAGCATCAGCAGCGCCCACCAGGGCCGGTCCCACGCCGACCAGGCCCAGAGCGCGAAGTAGAGGAGGATCCCCGCGCCGCCGGCCAGCGAGAGCAGCGCGAAGACGAGCCGCACAAGGGTGGGATCGACGCCAAGGGTCTGCGCGATAGCCGCGCAGACCCCTGCCAGCACCCTTCCGTCAGAGCTCGTCGTGAAGGAGCGTAGCCGCATCCGAGCTCATCGTACGGCGCGCAGGACGCGCACCTCGCCCAGGCCTACGTGGGCGTCGAGGACGAGCACCTGCTCGCCATTCTGCGAGACCGTCCGCTTGGCGTGGTGCCCCTCGGACTTCTTCCCGAGGATCTCCACCTGCCCGAGCTGGGCGTTCGCCTTCACCCGGAGGGCCATGCCCTCGGGGACGATGACGCGGAGCTCGCCGACGTCGACCCGCACCTTGAGATGCGTCTCGCCGGCCGGGAGCGCGGCCTCGCGGAGGTCGAGGGTCAGCTTGCCGACTCCGAGCGTGTACGAGCGCTCGAGCTCCTGTGCGCTCGTCACGATGTAGCTGTGGTCGCCGACGCCGTGGCTGACGTGGACGTCGAACGCGGAGGCGAACACCGCGGCACCGACGAGCAGGATGGCGAGCAGCGTGGCGAACGCGATCGCGATGCCCTTGAAGAGCCGGCCGATCCGCCGGGAGTCCTCCTTCGCGAGCGCCGTGGCATCGGTCTGGGTCGTGCGGCGGCTGTGCCGCGTGATCCAGAGGATCGCCGCCCCGAGGACGAGCAGGAGGAACCAGGCGTCACCCTGGGGCCACAGCGTCGCCTTGGCGAGCAACGAGGCGAGGGCGATCCCGACGAGCCCGAGCCCGATGACGGGCCACGGCCGGTCGCGGCGCTGCCGCAGGATCCCGCTTGCGAAGGAGTCCTCTTCGCCTTCCTTCGGCATGACGAGGGCGGCGGCGATGTAGATGAGGATCCCTGCTCCGCCGAGCAGGGTGAGGACGACGAAGCCGACGCGATAGACCGCCGGGTGGATGTCGAAGTACTTCGCAAGGCCGCCGCAGACACCGGCGAGCATGCGATCGGACCGACTGCGCTCGAGGCGCTTCACCGAGTCGTTCGGGAGTGTGTGTGCTTGGGTTTCGCTCATGGCTTCACCTTGGTCTAGCACGCGCTCCGCGGCTATCCGGAATGACCCTGAGTCGACCCTAGCCTGTCCCTCTCCGGGCGCGTGCCTCGCGGCGGCGCGCCGTAGGCCGACCGGAGCCCGAAGATGGGTCGCGCGGCCCACCCGGTGTCCAGGCTGGACGGCTACGGTCGGGACATGCGGCTCCGCGCCTTCGCCCTCGTCCTCGTCTTCGCGCTCGGCGCCGTCACCTCGACGGCGCTCGCCGGGCGGAGCAGCGACGCAGCCCGCGAGCGCCGGATCGCGGCCTCGGTTGCGAGGGTGATCGACGGCGACACGCTCGTGCTCCGCGGCGGCGTGAGAGTCAGGCTCGTCCAGATCGACGCGCCGGAGCTCTCCGGCTCGGAGTGCTACGCCACCCAGGCACGCGCCGCGCTCTCCCGCCTGCTCGGCGCGCGCGCCCAGGTGACCGTCCTGACGGATCCGGGGCTCGACCAGCAGGATCGGTACGGGCGGACGCTCGCCTACGTCGTCAAGGGCGGCGTGAACATGAACCTCGCGCTCGTGCGGATGGGCGCAGCGGCGCCGTACTTCTTCAACGGCGACCGCGGGCGCTACGCCGCGTCGCTGCTCAGCGCCGCGACGAGCGCGCGTGCGGCGAAGCAAGGGCTCTGGGGAGCGTGCCCGGGCGCGCGGCTCGACCCGACGCGCGCCCTCTCCACGGATGGGAACGGTACGTCGACGACGACTCCCGCCCCTCCGCAGACGACCACGGCCGGCCGAAGCTGCGACCCGGCCTACCCGGACTTCTGCATCGCGCCGCCTCCGCCCGACCTGAACTGCAAGGACATCGGCCGGAAGGACTTCACCGTGCTGCCGCCCGACCCGCACCGCTTCGACGGCGACCACGACGGTCGCGGCTGCGAAAGCTAAGAGCCCCTAGCGAAACGAGCCTTGCCGTCGGGCCGCGCTGTCCGGCGCGCTTGCGGCGTCCTCGGCCCGCGCCCGTAGCGCCGCTACGTGCACGAACCGACTCCTTGCAATCACACCGGCCATCGCACCCCGCCTGAGAAGTCTCATTCCGTTAGGGGCTCTAAGCAGCGCGTCTGCCGTTGAATCGGGGTGGCCGGACTCGAACCGACGACTTCCGCGTCCCAAACGCGGCGCTCTACCAGGCTGAGCTACACCCCGTCTGGTCGGATGCAGTGTAGAGGGGCGGCTCGGCGGCGCCGGGCACGGGCTACACTCGATCGGTGCTGCCGACCGTCGGAATCGAGGAGATCTTCCTGCTGCTCGTGCTGGCGCTGCTGCTCTTCGGGCCGAGCAAGCTGCCGGAGATGGCGCGGTCGCTCGGCAAGGGAATCCGCGACTTCAAGCAGGCCATGGGCAGCCTCGACGCGACCACGACGCCGTTCCCCGGGCACACCGATCCGTACGAGCCCTCCGCCTCGGACGAGAAGCTCTAGCCGGCTCCCATGCGCGCGA
>JAWVDX010000078.1:0-4731 GCA_033857015.1 Gaiellaceae bacterium | reverse complement strand
CTGGGCAGCGCAACGTTCACGATCGAGAGGTCGAGCAGCACCATGAACTGCGCGACGACGATCAGGGCAAGCGCGCCCCAGGCTTGAGAGGACAGGCGGGAGGTGTTCGCGGAACTGTTCATCTATCGTCCCCTTAAATCGTGGATTGACTCCACGATAGCACACAGCAACCATAGGAGCAGCTACACTTCTGTTACATGGCAATCGAGATCCCCAAGGTGACGAAGCTGAAGGCGAAGCCGCCGCGCGAGCTCGTGGCGAGCCCAGGCTTCCTGCTCAAGCGGCTCGGCTTCCGCTTGAAGGACCGCGCCTCCACCGCATTCGAGGCCGCCGGCGAGACGCCGTACTGCCACGGCGTCCTGGCGGTGCTGGCCGAGGGCGAGCGGGAGACGCAGGCCACGATCGCCGACGCGCTCGGCTGGGACCGCAGCTACCTGGTCGGCCTGCTCGACGACCTGGAGGAGCGGGGCTACGTCGAGCGGCGCCGCGACACGGTCGACCGCCGCCGCCACGTCGTCAGCATCACGCCCGAGGGCCGGAAGGCGCTAGCCCGGATGCGGACGCTCTCCGCCCAGCTCGAGAGCGAGTTCCTCGCCCCGCTGGACGACAAGGAACGCGAGACGCTGCAGCGGCTGCTGCTCAAGGTCGCGGTGCACCACGATCCGCGCTACGCGGCCAACGGCGACACCTAGACGCCGTGAACCACCTCGCCGCACCTTGACCTCGTCCGGGGAACAGCGGACACTGGTTGGCGACCGGCAACCAACCCCCGAGGAGCCCGCGTGTCCACGTCCTATCAGATCGGCCTTTTCCTGCACATCTCCTTCCTGCTCGTCGGCTTCAGCGCCGGCACGATGATGGTCGTCACCGCCTTGAAGCTGCGCGCTGCGAAGAGCGGCGCAGAGTCCTTCCCGTGGGGGATGCTCGCCGCGAAGACGGCTGGCGCCTTTCCGATCGCCGTGGCCGGGCTCCTCCTGACCGGCGCCTACCTGACGCACAAGGCCGGCTGGGGCTGGAGCAGCGGCTGGATCGTCGGAGGCATCATCGGGCTCGTCATCCTGATGGGCCAGGGAGTGCTCATCGAAGGGCGCCACGGCAAGGAGCTCGGCGCTGCGCTCAAGGCGAACGGCCCGGGGCCGCTGTCCGACGAGATCCGCGCAATGACGTCCTCCCGGCTGCACTGGATCGTGACGCTCGGCGCGGAAGGCCTCGTGCTCGGGATTATCTGGAACATGCTGCACAAGCCCGACCTGGTGGGCGCGCTGCTCGCGATGGTCGTCGGCTACGGCGCGTTCGCAGGCATCGGGGTCTGGATCGCCGCCAAGCCGGTCGAGGCGGCGCCCGAAGCAGCTGCGGCCACCGTCCCGCAGTAGGAGCAGCGAGAGCCTAGATCGCCACCGTCTCGAGGACGTGCTCGGGGATATCGAAGTTCGCGTAGACGTCCTGGACGTCGTCGTTGTCCTCGAGCGCGTCCATCAGGCGGAGCACCTTCTTGGCGTCGTTCTCGTCCTCGACGGCGACCGTCGTCTTCGGCGCCATGGTGGTGTCCGCAGACTCGACGGTGAAGCCGGCGGCCTCGATCGCGGTGCGGACGGCACGGAGATCCTCGGGCGCGCAGGTGACCTGGAAGCTCGAGCCGTCCTGCTCCACGTCCTCGGCGCCGCCGTCCGCGGCCGCGAGCAGCAGCTCGTCCTCGTCGGTGCCCTCCGCCGGGACGAGCACGATGCCGCGCCGCTCGAAGAGCCAGGCGACGGAGCCGTCCGTCCCGAGATTGCCGCCGTTCTTCGCGAAGGTGTGGCGCACCTCGGCAGCGGTGCGGTTCTTGTTGTCGGTCAGCGTCGCCACGAGGACGGCCACACCGGAGGCCGCGTAGCCCTCGTAGAGGACGTTCTCGAAGCTGCTCGCATCCGCGTCGGTGCCGGCGCCGCGGGCGATCGCGCGCTCGATGTTGTCCTTCGGCATGGAGTAGGAGCGGGCCTTGTCGATCGCGTTCTGCAGCGTCGGGTTCCCGTCGGGGTCGGGGCCGCCCTCCTTCGCCGCGACGATGATCGCGCGGGAGAGCTTCGAGAAGAGCTTGCCGCGCTTGACGTCCGCGGCGCCCTTCTTGTGCTTGATCGTCGACCACTTGCTATGCCCGGACATGCATCTCCTCCCGTACCAGCTCGAGGAACCGCTCGTGCACCCGGGTGTCCTCGGTCAGCTCCGGATGGAACGCGGCGACAAGGATACGTCCGTCGCGGGCGAGGACGCCGTGGCCTGCGTGCGTGGCGAGGATCTCGACCCCGGGGCCAGCCTCCTCGATCCACGGGGCGCGGATGAAGACGCCGCGCAGCGGTTCCGCGTCGCCGGCGAGCTCGAGGTCGGCCTCGAAGCTCCGCACCTGGCGGCCGAAGGCGTTGCGGCGCACCACGATGTCGGCGAGGCCGAGGAGCGGCTGCCCCGGCTTCGCGTCCACGGCGTCGCGGGCGAGCAGGATCATCCCGGCGCACGTCCCCAGGATCGGCGCCTCGAAGGAGCGCAGCGCCTCGTCGAAGCCGTAGAGCTCGACGAGCCGTCCGATCGCGGTCGACTCGCCGCCCGGGACGACGAGGCCGTGGAGCCCCGCGAGCTGCTCCGGCTTGCGCACCTCCACCGCGTCGGCGCCGAGGCGCCGCAGCGTCGCGATGTGCTCGCGGAAGTTGCCCTGGAGGGCGAGGACGCCGATGCGCAGCTGCTCCGTCACGGCACCGATTGTACGGAGGGCTGGAGGCTAGACCGCGCCCTTGAAGGTGTTGCAGTCCTGGGGTGCGCCGCGCTGGTACCCGGTGCGGAACCACTTCTGCCGCTGCGCCGACGAGCCGTGCGTCCAGCTCTCCGGATCCACCCTGCCCCCGGCCCGCTGCTGGATGCGATCGTCGCCGACCGCTGCGGCCGCGTCGAGACCGTCCGCAATGTCCGCGTCCGTCAGATCCACGATGAAGCCCGTCTGGACGGCGTTGTGGGCCCAGACGCCGGCGTAGCAGTCCGCCTGCAGTTCGACGCGGACCGAGCCGCTGCCGGGGCCGGTGCCGCCGGACCGCGCGCGGCCGAGATCGCCGAGGAGATCCTGCGCGTGGTGGCCGTACTCGTGCGCGAGGACATAGGCCTCGGCGAACGGGCCGCCCTGGGCGCCGAAGCGGGTGCGCAGCTCGTCGAAGAAGCCGAGGTCGATGTAGACGTGCTTGTCGGCGGAGCAGTAGAACGGCCCCACCTCCGTGCTCGCCTGCCCGCAACCGGTGGACGTCGCGCCGGTGAAGAAGACCGTCTGCGCCGGCTCGTAGTTGCGGATCGCGCCGCCCCAGAACTTCTGGACGCTGTTGATCACCCCGACGATGCGGCAGTCCTCGCGCTGGTTCGCGTCGGCGCCCGTCCGGCACTCCTGGAGGTTCGCCGTCCCGACGGTCCTGCCGTCCAGGTTGTCCAGCGGGCTCGCGCCCGACCCGCCCAGCGGGTTGCCGCCGAGCAGCAGGTAGATGACGAGCAGGAGGAGGCCCGCGCCGCCCCCGCCGACGGTCAGCCCACCGCCGGGGAGGCCTCCCATGCCGCGGCGATCCTGCACCTGCGACGGGTCGAGCCGGGCTCCGGGACGGAAGCGCACGCGGTCTCCTCTCCCCTCCCGGCTACGTGACCGGGTACGGGTTGTCGCGCGCGTCGCCGCCGCTCAGCGCGTTCCACTCGTACGGGCCGTCGCAGTTGGGACAGGGCGGCAGCGAGACGGCCGACTGGAGGCTCAGCTCGTAGCCGCAGTTCAAGCACTCGTACGTGCCGGCAGAGACGTCGCTGCCGACGGGAGCCGGACTGGCCATGGGTTCCTCCTTCGCGTCGTTCGTCGGCGGGTACCCGGTCGCCGGGCGGTTAACCGTCACGCGATAGGCTTCGCGCGATGAGCGGGCGCATGATCGACGTCACGGTGCCGATCGACGGCGGGACGCCGATCTGGGAGGGCGATCCGACCTTCTCGATCGAGCGGGTCTCGCAGATCTCCGAGGGTGCGAACGCGAACGTCAGCAAGCTCTGCTGCGGCGTCCACACCGGGACGCACGTGGACGCGCCGGTGCACTTCATCGACGGCGCCGGCGGGATCGAGACGATCGACGTGGACGCGCTCGTCGGGCCGGCCGTCGTGGTGGACGCACGCTCGGTGGAGGGTGACATCGACGCAGCCGATCTCGAGCGGATCGGCCTGCCGCAGAGCGAGCGGGTGCTCTTCCGGACGCGCAACTCCGAGCTGTGGGACGGGCGCCCGTTCACGAAGGACTTCGTCGCGATCGCACCGGACGCGGCGCAGATGCTCGTCGACCGAGGCGTGCGCCTCGTCGGGGTGGACTACCTCTCCGTCGGCTCGCCCGAGACGCACCGGATCCTGCTCGGCGCGCGCATGGTCGCGCTGGAGGGAGTCGACCTGCGCAGCGTGGAGCCGGGCGAGTACGAGCTCTTCTGTGGGCCGATCAAGCTCGTCGGCAGCGACGGCGCTCCGGCGCGCGTGCTCCTGCGCACCACTTCCTAGGAGCGGGATGCACCGCCGCGGCGCCGCTCGAGCGCGAGCCCGATTGCGAGGATGAGCAGGCCGAGGAGGACGTAGCCCAGCGGCCGCGCCCAGCCCGGGGCGGAGTTGTCCGAGCCGATCGACGGGACCAGGCCCGGCGCGACGGAGAACGTGCGCGACCACTCGTTGATGAAGTGCGTCGCTGCGCCGATCCCGAGGAGCAGGCC
>JAWVDX010000077.1:0-2728 GCA_033857015.1 Gaiellaceae bacterium | reverse complement strand
AAGGCCAGGCAGACGGGGCACGTCCTCGAGTTGGGCTCGCCGAAGTACTCGAGCTCGCAGCGGCAGAACATCTTCGTCCGTGTCTTCAGGTGGACGTGGATCTCCAGGCCGATGACGGGCTCCCACTCGGTCATGCCAGCCTCGGCGGGACGAGGTCGAGCGCGAGCGCCGTCTCGAGCGCGTGGCCGACGCGGAAGAGCGTGTTCTCCCCGAACTGCGGCCCGATGAGCTGCAGGCCGACGGGGAGGCCGTCCGCGATCCCGCAGGGCACCGAAAGGCCCGGGAGGCCCGCGACACAGGAGGGGATCGTCAGAAGGTCGGTGAGGTACATCGCCAGCGGATCCTGGGTCTTCGCCCCAAGCGGGAAGGCGGTCGTCGGGCAGGTCGGGCTGACGAGCAGGTCGAAACGCTCGAAGAGGGCGTCATGCTCGCGCTTGATGACGGTGCGCACCTTCTGGGCCTGGCCGTAGTAGGCGTCGTAGTAGCCGGCAGAGAGCGCGTAGGCGCCGAGCATGATGCGGCGCTTCACCTCGTCGCCGAAGCCTTCGTCGCGGGTGCGCTCGACCATCTCGATGAACGAGTCGGCGTCCGCCCGGTGGCCGTAGCGGACACCGTCGTAGCGGGCCAGGTTCGAGGACGCCTCGGCCGGGGCGATCAGGTAGTAGCAGGCGAGGCCGTACTCGACGGAGAGCGGGAGCTCGCACTCCTCGACGGAGGCGCCGAGCTCGACGGCGCGCTCCAAGGCCTGGCGGACGGCCGCCTTGACGCCGGGCTCGATCCCGTCCACCTCGTTGAGCTCCTTGGGGAGGCCGATCCGCAGCCCGCTCAGATCCTCCCCCTCGGGGATCGCGACCGGGTGGGGCAGCTGGACGGTCGTCGAATCGGCGGGATCCGGCCCGGCGATCACGGAGTAGAGGAAGGCGCAGTCGCGCACGGTCTTGGCGACCGGCCCGACCTGGTCGAGGCTGGAGGCGAAGGCAACGACGCCGTAACGGGACACCGTCCCGTAGGTCGGGCGCAGGCCCACGTTGCCGCAGAAGGCGGACGGGAGCTTGATCGAGCCGCCGGTGTCCGAGCCGAGCGCCCAGGGCGCGAGACCCGCCGAGACAGCGGCCGCGGAGCCGCCGCCGGAGCCGCCCGGGACGCGCGTAGGATCCCACGGGTTGCGCGTCGGCCCGTAGGCCGAATTCTCCGTGGAGGAGCCCATCGCGAACTCGTCCGTGTTCGTCTTGCCGAGGATCGAGAGGCCCCGCGCCTTGCAGCGCTCCGTGACCGTCGCGTCGAAGACCGGGACATAGTGCTCAAGCATCTTCGAGCCGGCGGTCGTGCGGATCCCTTCGGTCGAGATCACGTCCTTGAGCGCGATCGGGATGCCTGCGGCGTTCGTCTCCGGGACGACCTCGAGGAAGGCGTTCAGCTCGGGGTTGTGGCGCTCGATCGCAGCGATGTACGTGGCGTGGAGCTCGGCGGCGGAGACCTCGCCCTTCGCCAGCAGGTCGTTCGCGGCCTCCGCGGTGAGGCGCAGCGTGTCGATCACGAGGCCGGCACCCGGAAGGCGTCGGCCTCGACGGCGGGCGCGTTCGCGAACACCTTCTCCCGGGGGAGGCACGGCACGGGCTCGTCCGCGGCGAGCACGTTCACGAGAGCCAGCGGGTGCGAGGTCGGCGGCACGTCGGAGAGGTCGAGCTCGGACACCTTCGAGACCGCCTCGAGGATCGCGTTCAGCTGCCCCTGGAAGCGCTCGATCTCCTCCTCGGTCAGCGCGAGACGGGCGAGCTTGGCGACGTGGAGGACGTCCTCGCGCGAGATCACGCGGGAACTCCGCGCCGGAGACGCGCGGCCCGCACGGTGTTCTGGAGCAGGCAGGCGATCGTCATCGGCCCCACTCCGCCCGGGACGGGCGTGATGAGCGCGGCGCGCTCCGCCGCAGCCGGATCGACGTCGCCGACGAGCCCGCTCTCGAGCCGGTTCATCCCGACGTCGACGACCGCGGCGCCCTCCTTCACCCAGTCAGCCTGCACGAGGTGCGGCACGCCGACCGCGGCGACGAGGACGTCGGCCCGCGCCACCTCTCCGGCCAGGTCGCGCGTGCGGGAGTGGCACATCGTCACAGTTGCGTTCGCCTGCAGCAGGAGCTGCGCGACCGGCTTGCCGACGATGTTGCTGCGCCCGACGACGACGGCGTGCGCACCCGCCAGCTCGACCTCGTACTCCTCGAGCAGCGTCATGATCCCGAGCGGCGTCGCGGCGACGTGCAGCGGCTCGCCGCGCAGTAGCCGGCCCAGGTTCTCCGGAGAGAAGCCGTCCACGTCCTTGACCGGTGCGACGGCCGCGATGATCGCGCTCTCGTCGATGTGCGCAGGCAGCGGCGTCTGGACGAGGATCCCGTCGACCGCGTCGTCCGCGTTGAGCACCTCGACGAGCTCGAGCAGCTCCGCCTCGCTCGTCTCCGCAGGCAGCCGGCGATCGAGCGGGACCATCCCGATCTCCTCGCAGGCGCGGTGCTTGTAGCGGATGTAGACCTGCGAGGCGGGATCGTCCCCGACGAGCACCGTCGCCAGCGCGATCTCGCCGATCACGCGCACCTCCTCGGCGAGGTCCGCGCGGATGCGCTTCGCAAGGGCTGTACCGTCCATGATCGTCGCCGCCATAGGCCGCGAACGTTAACCTAACCCCGACCCGACTCCTGGGAGGTAGCAGTGCTGCGAACCGTCTGGCCCGACATGTC
>JAWVDX010000076.1:0-5706 GCA_033857015.1 Gaiellaceae bacterium | reverse complement strand
CGGTCGAGCACCGTCTCGATGCCCTCGTCCGCCAGGTCGCTCGCGAAGACGAAGATCGAGCTCGTGGTCACGGCGCGGAAGTCTATACCGAAATCGGAATGCCATTCCAGTTTTGGTTATGATCGCCCGATGCTGCGCGGAGGCATGGTCGCGATGACGACACCGTTCGACGGTCGCGGGCGTGTCGACGCCGTGGCGCTCCGGACGCACGTGGAGTGGCTCGTCGCCGAGGGCGCGGACGCGCTCATGCCGTGCGGGACGACCGGCGAGGGGGCGCTGCTCGACGACGGCGAGGTGCTCGCGGTGGTGGGGCTGACCGTGGAGGCTGCGGCCGGGGCTGTCCCGGTGGTGGCGCACGTGGGCCGGCCCGGGACCGAGGCGACGCGCCTGCTCGCCCTGGCCGCGCTGGAGCTTGGCGCCGACGCCGTCAGCGCGGTCGTGCCGTACTACTTCCCGCTCGACGCCGGGCAGGTGGTCACGCACTACGAGACGCTGATCGCAGCGGTGGCTCCGGCGCCGCTCCTCGTCTACGTGATCCCGGGGCACACGGGCAACGACCTCGACGCGGCGGGGATGGAGCGCCTCCTGCGCGCCGGAGCCGCCGGGCTGAAGGACTCGTCCAAGTCGCTCGAGCGCCACGCGGAGTACGTCGGCGCCGCACGCGCCAGCGGGCGTGACGTCGCGGTGCTGGTCGGCTCCGATCCCCTGCTCGCGGAGGCGCGGCGCCTCGGCGGGACCGGCTCGGTCACGGCGATGGCGAACATCGTCCCGGGGACGATCGCCGCGCTGCACCGCGCTGCCGACTCCGGCAACTGGGCCGAGGTGGGGGCGCTGCAGGAGGAGGTGCTCGCGGCGCGGGCACGGCTTGGGCCCGGCGGGACGGCGCGCGCGACGAAGCGTGCAGTCGCAGCAGCGCTGCCGGAGTACCCGCTGCACGTGCGCGCGCCGCTATGAGCCTCGTCCTCACCGCCGGCGAGACGATGGCGCTGCTCGATCCGGTCGGGGACGGGGAGCCGCGGTACGGCGATGCGCTGACGCTGCGGGTCGCCGGCGCGGAGTCGAACTTCGCGATCGCGCTGGCCCGGCTCGGCGTCGAGGTCACCTGGGTCTCGCGTGTAGGGGACGACCCGTTCGGGCGCATGCTGGTCGAGGCGGTCGCGGGTGAAGGGGTCGACGTGCGGGTGCGGGTCGACGCGGTCGCGCCGACGGGCCTCTTCGCGAAGTGGCGCGGCGCGGACGGCCCGGCGAACGTCTACTACCGGCGCGGCTCCGCAGCGAGCGCGCTCGGCCCCGAGGATGTGCCGGACGAGCTCCTGGACGGCGTCGCGCTCGTCCACCTGACCGGGATCACCACGGCGCTCGGCGCGAGCGCTCGGGAGCTCGTCCACGACCTCGTCCGGCGCGCCAAGGCGCGGGGTGCGCTCGTCTCCTTCGACCCGAACTACCGCGCCGCGCTGTGGGGGAGCCCCGCCGAGGCGCTGGCCGCGCACGCCGAGCTGCTGCCGCTCGTGGACTGGTACCTCTGCGGCGTGGCGGAGGGGCAGCTGCTCTTCGGCGTAGAGAGCGCCGGGGAGGTGCTGGCGGCGGTGCTCGCCGGCGGTGCGCAGGAGGCGGTCGTCCGGCTGGGCGCCGAGGGTGCGCTGACCGCGGACGGTGTCGTCCCGCCGGCCCGGGTCGTGGCGGTGCGCGACGAGATCGGCGCCGGGGACGGGTTCGCGGCCGGCTACGCCTGGGCGCGCCTCCAGGGGTGGGACACGCAGCGCGCGGTCGCAGCGGCGCACTGCGTCGCGGCGAGCGTGCTGCACGCGACGGGCGATTGGGAGACGTACCCGACGCGGGACGAGCTGCTGGCGGCGCTCGCCTGAACCGCCGGGGACAGGCCCGGGCCTGTGCCCGGGACCTAACCGAAGTGGGCCGAATTGCGCCGATTCTGCGCCAATTCTCTCACTGTCGCGGCCGGGCCCCTTGGCTTGGCGGCGCGGATTGCCGCGGCACGCCACTGGGTTTCGGGGACATGTCTGGGGGACAGGCCCGGGCCTGTCCCTGGGGTTAGTCGTCCGCCTCGGCGAGGGGCGGGAGCTCGCGGATCTCGTCCAGCGCGAGCGGGAGGTCGACGCGCTCGCCGCGGGCTGCGCGCTCGCGGACCGCGCGCTGCTGTTCGCTGAGCTCGATCCACGGAGGCGGGAGCGGGAGCGGGGCGGGTGCGAGCTCCTTCCCTCCGACGAAGGTGCGGGCGGCGCGCAGACGGAGCGGCGCCTCGCGGGTCGCGCCGGTCACGTCGATGATGCGGAACGGGCCCGGCTCCTGGGCGAGGAGCGTGACGTCCGCCAGAGCGCCCGCGGTCAGCGTGGCATCGGCGCCGATCAGCCGCGCCGGCTCGGTCGTCGCCGCGGTGACGACGTCCTCGAGGCTCATCCCGAGCGCGAGCAGCTTCGTCATACAGGTCGGGAGGTCGAACATCGGGCCGTTGACGCTGTGCTGGTGCGCATCGCTGGAGATCGTCCGCGGCGCCAGGCCGGCGGCGAGCAGCGCCTCGGCGACGCGGAAGGAGAAGGCTCCGGAGCCGTGGCCGATGTCGAGGAGCACGCCGCGCTCCACTGCCTCGCGCACGCCGCGGACGACCGTTCCGGAGCCGTCCACGAGCGACATCGACGCTGCCGTCGCGCAGTGCGTAAGGATGTCCCCGGGGCGCAGCCGGGCCAGCACCTCGCCGAGCGCCGGCGGGCCGTGGCCGATGTGGGTCATGAGCGGGAGCTCCGCCTGCCCGGCGAGGCGCAGCGCCACCTCCAGCGGCTCCAGGCCCAGGCGGCCCACGGTGAAGCGGTCGATGCGCACCTTGAGGCCGACGACGAGGTCGCGGTTCGCCTCGACGGCGCGCAGGCACTGCTCCTCGTCCAGGTAGCGGCGCGCCGCGACCTCCCAGCTGGGCGCGACGAGGCCGATGCTCGAGACGTTGAGGAACGCCTTGATCCGCACGCGCGCGGGCTCGACGACGAAGCGCCGGAAGCCGCGGATCGTGAACGCGCCCGCCGAGCCGGCGTCGACCCACGTCGTCACGCCCGCAGCGGGCGCTAGCGCATCGGCGTCGACGCCCCAGTAGGTCACGTCCGGAAAGACGTGCGCGTGCAGGTCGACGAGCCCCGGCACGACGAGGAGCCCCGTCGCGTCGACCACCTCGCGCGCCGCATCGTGCGGGATCCTCGTGTCCACCGAGGCGATCTTCCCGTCCGCGATCGCGACGTCGAACTGTCCGCGTCCGGGGAGCTCGCCGCCTGCGATCAGGAGGTCGAACGTCATCCCTTGAAGAGGACCGCGTCCACCTCGATCGCGAAGCCGGGGAGGTTCGACTGGATCGTCGTGCGCGCCGGCAGCGGCTCGGGGAAGCGCTCGCGATAGAGCTCGTTCATCGCGGCGAAGTCGCCGTTGTCCACGAGGTACACGCCGACGCGCACGGCGTCGGCGAGCGTGCACCCGGCCGCGCGCGCGACCGCCTCGAGGTTGTCGAAGGCCGCCGCCGCCTGCTCGAGGAAGGGGCCGCGCACCTGCGTGCCGTCCGGGCGGGTCGGGGTGCAGCCGGCGAGGAAGACGAAGGCGCCCGCGACGATCGCGTGCGAGTAGGCGCCTCCAGGGGCGGCGGCGGTGTCGGCCATGATCGGCTGCTTGGGCATCGGGCTCCTTTCAACGCTTCGTTCTGAGATGGGTGTTCAGAAGAGGGTGCGGACGGCGTCGATCACGTTCGCCTCGTCATCGACGACGGGCAGGAGCGACCACTTGTCGAACGCGGTGCAGGGGTGGGAGATGCCGCAGACGACGAGATCGCCGACCTCCAGCGAGCCGTCGTGGGCGAGGAAGGCGTGCTGGTCGTTGAAGGCCGTGACCTCGATGCCGTGCGCCTCGTGGCGCGCGCCCGCGGCGTCGATCCGCGCCTCGACGAGCGGCAGCCCGAGGTCGTAGGGCGCGTCGCGCTTGCCGAATCCGGCGAGGGCCAGGACCGGCTCGGGACAGGAGAGGATCTGCCCCCAGAGCTGGAGCGCGGGGCGGAGCTCGTCGCGCAACGGCGAGCCGGTGGCGTAGATCCCGTGGTCGTGCGTGAGGTAGCAGCCGCTCCGCACGATCGTGCGCGCGGGCCGCGAGAAGCCGTCCGGGCGCAGGAGCTCGGCGACACGGTCGAAGAAGAGCGAGCCGCCGGCGCTGAGGATGATCTCGTCCCCGTCGAAGCGGCCCTCCCCGTCGAGCTCGTGCGCGAGCGCGTGCGTGCGCGTCAGCAGCGCATCGACCTGTGCGGCGGAGGGCAGGCCGCCCTCCCAGGCGGTCACGCCCGCGAGCACGAGCGAGCCCGCCTGCGCGACGGCATCCGCGACCGCGCGCGCCTGTGTCCCGTCGCGGCAGCCCGCTCGCCCGCCGTGGTCGCCGAGCTCGAGCAGCACGGGGAGCGGCGTCGCACGCGGCGCCGCGGCAAGCAGCTCGACGCCCCGCACCGAGTCGACGAACGGCCAGATCTCGATCCCCTGCTCCTGGCGCAGCAGCTCGAGCCAGCGCGCCTCCTCGGCGCCGGCGACCTCGTTCGCGAGGAGCACGCACCGCGCGCCCCCGAGCGCCATCACGCCGATCTGGTGCACCGTCGCCGCGGTCATGCCCCAGGCGCCGGCTTCGAGCTGGCGCCGGATCAGCTGCGGTGCGAGCGTCGTCTTCCCGTGCGGCGCGAGCGAGACGCCGTGGCGCTCGCACCAGCCGTGGAAGACGCGGAGGTTGCTCGCCAGCGCGGACTCGCGCAGCGCCATCACGGGGAACGGCAGCTCGCGCCGCGCCAGGTTCCAGCCCTGCGTGCCCACCGTGCCGACCGTCACGCCCGGGTGCACGCCGAGCGAGCGGAAGCGGCCGTCGAGCGGCTCCGCTTGCAGCGCCTCGATCGTCACGCGGCCCTGGCTCCCAGGTGCTGCGACAGCTCGGCGGCGGCGCCCAGGACCTCGGGAGCGATCCGCTTCGCCTCTGCCAGCGAGCGGACATAGACGAGGGCGGAGGCGCTCACTCCTCCGACTGCGTGGCCCTGGTGGTCGAAGAGCGGCGCGGCGACGCAGCGCACGCCCGTCTCGTTCTCCTCGTCGTCGATCGCGTAGCCGAGCGTCCGGATCCGCTTCAGCTCGGCCCGCAGGGCCGCGGGCGTGACGAGCGTGCTCGGCGTGCGCGCCTCGAGGGGCAGGCGGCCGAGGAGCTCGTCCAGCTCCGCCTCCGGGAGGAACGCGAGGATCGCCTTGCCGATCCCGGTGGAGTGGAGGTGCAGCGGCAGCCCGATGCGCGACGCCATCCGGTACGGCTCGCCGCTCTCGATCTTCTCGACGTAGACCGCCTCCTCGCCGTTGCGCAGCGCCAGGTGGACGGTGCCGCCGACGCTGCGCTGCAGCGCTCCGAGGATCGGGCGCGCGAGCCCGGCGACGTCCAGCTCGGACAGCGCCTCGCCGGCCACGGTCAGGACGCGCGGCCCTGCGGCGTACACGCCGTCTTCGCCGTCGCGGGCGAAGCCGCGCGCGACGAGCACCTGCAGGATCCGGTGCACGGTCGGCTTCGGCAGGCCGGTCAGCTCCGCGATCTCGGCGAGCGGGCGGGGACGCCCGAGCGCCTCGAGCACCGACAGCGTCCGCTCGACGGCCTTCACGCAGGCAGACGATACAGGAGAAAATGGAACGCTGTTCCGAACGCAGGCGCCGG
>JAWVDX010000075.1:0-3813 GCA_033857015.1 Gaiellaceae bacterium | reverse complement strand
CTTGACCTGCGCGACGAACTCCTTGACGACCTTGAAGTTCACGTCCGCCTCCAGGAGGGCGAGGCGGATCTCGCGCATCGCCTTGGAGATCGACTCCTCGTCGAGGCGGCCCTTCTTCCCGAGGTCGCCGAGGACGCCCTGGAGCTTGTCTGAGAGCGTGTCGAACATCAGCCGGCCATCGTAGCCGCGCACCGTACGATGGGCGGATGCCGAACGCCGCCAACGGCCACATGGCGACCGCGCTCGAGCGACCTGGCTGCGCCGTCTGCGCCGCGCTCGCCGAGGACGAGGCGCGCTGGATGGAGGCTTACTGGCGCGAGGCGATGTTCGACGACGCGGCCCGCGCACGCTTCTTCGACGCCGGCGGGTTCTGCCACCACCACGCCTGGGTGCTGCACCGCCAGGCCAAGGCGGAGGGCTACGGCTCCGCAATCTCGTTCCTCTACGGCAACCTGGCCCGGCGGGACAGCGACGTCCTCGCCCGGGGCAAGGCGAAGCTGCTGCGGCGCAAGGCGCGCTGCCGCGCCTGCACGGTCATGGACGAGACGGTCGAGCGGAAGGCGGGCTTCCTCGTCGAGGTGCTCGAGGAGCAGGAGCTGCGTGAGCGCTACGCCGCAGGAGACGGGCTCTGCTACGCACACCTCGCGCTGACGGCGGAGCGCGCGGGCAAAGGTGTGGCGGCGTTCCTCCTGGAGGACTGGCGGGCTCGGCTCGAGCTCCTGCGTGCGGGGCTCGCCGAGTACGACCGCAAGCGCGACTACCGCTTCGCCGAGGAGCCGAAAGGGGACGAGCAGCGCAGCTGGACCGACGTGGTCAGGCGCTACGTCGGCGAGCCCTGAGGCACGGTGAGCGCGAACGCTGCGCTCGGGTTCTCGAGCACGACCTCGAGCTCGGAGGCGGTCAACGGATGGGCGAAGAGGAAGCCCTGCGCGAGGTCGCATCCGAGCGCGCGCATCGAGGCGAGCTGCTCCTCGGACTCGATCCCCTCGGCGATCGCGACGACGCCCAGCGCGTGAGCGAGGCTGACGAGATTGGCGGTGATCGCTGCCTCCTTGTCGCTCCGCTCGACGCCATGGACGAAGGAGCGGTCGACCTTGATCATGTCCAGCGGGAAGTCGCGCAGCTGGCCGAGCGACGAGAAGCCCGTGCCGAAGTCGTCGATCGCGATTCGCACACCCAGCTCGTGCAGGGCTTCGAGCTGGAAACGGGCCCGTTCCCGCGAGGGGCCCTCCTCGATCAGCGCCGTCTCTGTGATCTCCAGGCCCAGGTACTCGGCCGGCAGGCCTGCGTCGACGAGCGCCCGCTGCACGACCGTGTGGAGCTGCCCTGTCGCGATCTGCTTCCCCGAGACGTTCACCCAGGTGACGAACGGTTCGGGGAGGAGCCTGTCCGCCCGCCAGCGCGCCGTCTGCGCGCATGCCTCGCGGAGCACGAATTCCCCGAGCTTGACGATCAGACCGCTGGCCTCGGCGAGCGGGATGAAGCGCAACGGCGGGGTCAGGCCGCGGGTCGGCGAGTTCCAGCGCAGCAGCGCCTCCACGCCGACGATCGTGGCCGTCCCGAGCGCGATCTCCGGTTGATAGTGGAGCAGGAACTCGTTCCGGTCGAGCCCGAGGCGAAGCTCCTGTTTCAGTCCGAGCAGCTCGCCGAACTGGCGCGCCATGTCGGGCTGGAAGAGCTCGTATCCGCCGTTCCCCGCTTCCTTGGCGGCGTACATCGCCACGTCGGCATCGCGCAGCAGCTCCTCGCCCGCCCCGGCCCCGCCCGCGTGCAGCGCGATGCCCATGCTGCCGCCGACCGCGAGCTCGTGGCCGCCCACGGTGATGGTGTCCTCGAGCCGCTCGAGCAGGCGCCCCCCGAGGCTGACGGAGGCGGAATCGTCCGACTCCTCGAGGAGCACCGCGAACTCGTCGCCGCCGAGGCGCGCAACCGTGTCGCTCGGGCGGACGACGGCCGCAAGACGCCGGGCGACCTCCGCGAGCAGCTGGTCGCCTGCGTCGTGACCGAGGCTGTCGTTGACCTGCTTGAACCCGTCCAGGTCGAGCAGGAGCACGGCGAGCGGCTCGCCCGAGCGCTGGGACCGGGCGAGCGCCTGGTCGAGCCGATCGCGGAAGAGCGCACGGTTCGGGAGACCCGTCAAGCCGTCGTGGAACGCCTGGCGGGTCAGCTCCTCCTCGAGGCGGACACGCTCGCTCACGTCGCGCGCGTTCAGCACCACCCCGGCGACGTGCTTGTCGTCGCGCAGGTCTGTGACGTGCGCCTCGAGCTGGCGCCACGCACCGAAGGGATCCTGAATGCGGAAGAGGAGCTCCGTCGGCCGCCCGTTCAGGCAGGCGTCGGCGAGCGCGGCCCGGTCGTCCGGATGGACGAACTGGGCGAATCCGTTCCCGAGCAGCTCGGGCTCCTCCTGCTCGAGGGCGCGGCTCACCGAGCGGCTCGCGTACCTGCAACCGTCCTGGCCGAAGACGAGGACGAGATCCGTGGATGCCGTCACGAGGCTGCGGAAATGTGCCGTCTGCCGGCGCGTCGCGGTCATGATCGCGAACGCGAAGGCAAGCGACATGAGGAGGCCGCCGACGCCGAGCGCGATCTGCAGGCGCACGAGGTCGACGATCTGGCGATCGGCCCGCGCCGCGATCGAGCGGGCTGCGTTCAGCGAGACGTTCGAGGTGAGCGCGGCGAGGATGCGGAGGCGCTGCACCGGATCCTTGACCTCGACGCGCTCGTCGGCGGTCAGCTCGCTGTTCGGGAGAGTCTGGCCGCGGAGATAGGCCGCCCCGGCTTCCGTCAGGTCCGTGACGAGGTTGAGCTGCTGCCTCAGCTCGGCGCGCACGCGCGGATCGGTCTGGCCCACGATCGTCGTCTCGTCGTCGTCGCCGTCGACGGAAGGCACGGGGCCGCCGTCGAGGAGCGCCAGGGCGCTCTCGCGGAGGATCGCCGCGGTCTTCGCCGGATCCGCACGCTTACCGCTCTGGAGGAGGAGCACCTCCTGCACGTAGCGCTCGGCCAGGGTGCGCTGCCGGGCCGCAACCTGGATCACGGCCGCCTGATGCTTGGAGCGGCTGGTGGCCCAGATCGAGACCGCCACGCTCAGCGTCGAGGAGATCGCAAAGGTGAGCACGATCGCGAGGAGCGTGCGCCGGCCACGGCTCGAGAAGGGGCTGAAGTGGCGGCTGGCGCGGCGCATCGCTAGGTGACCTCGATCTCCGTTCGCATCCCGCCGAGGTAGTGGCCGCTCATGTTGCAGAGCAGCTCGTAGTGGCCGCGCTCGAGCCGCACCCGGAGCTTCCGGACGCTTCCCGGCGCGCCCGGCTCGAGCACGCCGACTGTGAGCTTCTCGAAGGCGTCCTCGTCCGCGGTGACGTCGTCCTTGCGCAGCGGGAGCCGCTGGTCGCTACGCACGACGATGAACTCGTGCGCGTCCGGGCCCTTGTTCTGGACGAGGAAGACGACGTCGCCGGCCGGGACGCGCTTCGGCGCCTTGATCCTGAAGTCCTGGACGGTCACACGGACCGTCGGGGCGTGTGCGCTCTTGGCGCCGCTCGCGCCGCAGCCGACGACCACTCCCAGAAGGAAGAGAAGGGCTGTGCAGCGGGCCGCATTCCGCATCCAGGAGGCATCGGACGAACAGGCGCCGCGCTTTAGAGGCGGATGACAGGGGTGGAGCGTCCTCGTGGCGCTCAAGCCGCGCAGCGCCGCGACCGATTCTCCCCGCATGGCCGCTCGTGAACTACGTCTCTCCGAGGTGCTGGGGGCACTCTCCTATGCGCTCGACATCACGGAAGGGCAGCCGCTCGGGCACTCGGTGCGCAC
>JAWVDX010000074.1:0-3246 GCA_033857015.1 Gaiellaceae bacterium | reverse complement strand
TTCCTGTCGTTTGTTGGCTACGAACCACTCGCAGAGGCGCTCGCCCAGCGTCGCCCGGGCCAGCTCGGAGGCCTCGAAGAGATCGGTCGCCGCGCCCAGGTCTTCGGGCAGCAGGGGATAGCCGCCGAGGTCGTCGTCGGCCGCCTCGGCGCCCAGCTCCATGCGGCGCTCGATCCCGTCGAGGCCCGCCGCGAGCACGAGCGCGAACGCGAGGTAGGGGTTGCAGGCGGGGTCGGGCGAGCGCAGCTCGATGCGGGCGGCGCTTTCCTTTCCGGGCCGGTTGGAGGGGACGCGCACGAGGGCGCCGTTGGCCTGGCGCGTCCAGCAGATCGCCTGCGGCGACTCGAAGCCGGTGGCGAGCCGCTTGTAGGAGTTCACCCACTGGTTCGTGACGGCCGTCAGCTCCGGCGCGTGGGCGAGGATCCCCGCCAGGAAGTGGCGGCCCGTCTCGGAGAGGGGCTCGTCTCCTTCGGCGTAGAAGACGTTGCGCTCCGTCTCGAGGTCGGTGAGCGAGAGGTGGAGGTGCATGCCCGAGCCGGGGAGCCGGTCGAGCGGCTTCGGCATGAACGTGGCGTAGATCCCGAGCTCGCGCGCGACCTCTTTCACGGCGAGGCGGAAGGTCACGATCGCGTCCGCCATCGAGAGCGCGTCGGTGTGCTTGAGGTCGATCTCGTGCTGGGAGGCGGCCACCTCGTGGTGCGAGGCCTTCACCGGGACGCCCATCTGCTCCATCGTCTCGACGGTGCGCCGGCGGAAGTCGGAGCCCGCGTCCTGCGCGGTCAGGTCGAAGTAGGAGCCCTCGTCGAGGGTGCGCGGCTCGTTGTCGCCGTCCGGCTCGTCGAAGAGGAAGAACTCGATCTCGGGGCCGACCTGGAAGCTGTAGCCGAGCTCGGCCGCGCGGGCGAGCTGGCGGCGCAGCGCCTCGCGGCAGTCGCCGGGGAAGGGCGTCCCGTCGGGCAGCCGGATGTCGCAGAACATGCGCGCGACGCCGCCGCCCTTGCGCCACGGCAGGACCTCGAGCGTCGTCGGGTCGAGGTGCGCGATCACGTCCCGCTCCCACAGGCGCGCCCTGCTCTCGATCGCCGAGCCGTCGAGCCCGACACCCTCCTCGAGCGCCTGCTCGAGCTCGGAGACGGGGAACGCGGTGCTCTTGAGCAGGCCGAGGACGTCCACGAACCAGAGGCGGACGAAGCGGATCTTGCGCTCCTCGACGGTGCGCAAGACGTACGCGGCATGCGGTGTCAGTTCATCGAGTGCCATTCGGACCTGTCCTTCAGAGAGAGACGGCTGCTGTGGCGTCATCGCCACCGCGGAGTCCAAGCGCCGTCGCCCGGTCCGAGGCTCGGATCGTACACCAGAAGCCGGCGGGGGTCTCCGGTCATCTGTTCACCGAGTGGAAACGAGGGCGTGACTCGGGCGAAATCCCCGCCCGGCAGCATGCCCTCCGTGACCGAGGCAAGCTTCGAGCGATCACGTTGCAGCCCCCGGGCGGGGGCTCGGTTCTCGGCGGAAACGGCCTCTCGCCGGGAGGGTGCGCTTCGCCGACGGTGCGGATGTGGCGGATGACCTCGTTGACGCCGGTGCGGCTGGCGTCCATCCGCTGTGTCTTCGCCGTCGGCGAGCGTGGAGCGGCGTGACTCCTTGACGGGGATCACCGGAGTCCTGCTCGTGGGCGGGGCGACGCGCCGCTTCGGGCGCGTCGCCGGACAGACTCTGGCTGCGCGCGCCTGGCGCCTGCTCGGCGACGTCTGTGACGAGCGCATCGCCATCGGCAAGGTCGGCGACGGGCCGGCGCGGCCGTCGGCGCTCCTCGACGACGGGACGACCACGCGCGCGGCGCTTGCCGGCGTCGTCGCGGGCCTTCAGGTCGCTCGCACCGAGCTCTGCCTCGTCGTTCCCGTCGACGTGCCGTCCCTGAGCGCGGACACGCTGCGCGCGCTCGCCGGCTCGTGCGCGGACGTGGCGATTCTGGATTCCGGGCCGCTCCCGGGTGCGTTCCGCAAGAGCGCGCTGCCGGCTCTCGAGCAGAGTCTCGCCGGCGGGCAACTGCGACTGCGCGACGCCCTGGCGGAGCTGGACGTGGTGACCCTCCCGTTCGGGGAGCTCGACATCCGCGATTCCTACGGCGCGGCGACCGTAATGAGCGCATAGAAAATGCATATCGTATTCGCCATAATCTGCTGCCAATCTTTTCTTGCATTGTCGGCTGGTTTCGTCTATTCTCTGCCGCGGCAACAGGACAACCAATGACCACGACCTATCCCATCCACGAGTTCCTGCCGGCGTCCGCCAACGCGATCGTCGCCCAGTCGTGCCCTTCCGGGTCCGCGGGTGCCACGCGCATGGACGGTCCCGGACACGCTCTCGCAGCGAGGCGCATGCCCTAGAACCACTGGTGCATAGCGGCTTGAAGCGAGGGCGACCCAGAGGGTCGCCTTCGTCGTTTCGGAGGCGAGTCAGGATCCACGAGAAGAGGATGATGCCCAGCTTGAGACGCGACTAGAACGAACCGAGGCCCCGCCTGAGAGAGAAAGACCCTCTGCGCGTCAGCCTGAAAATCGCGCTGCGAATAAGCGTGTGCTTTAGCGTGCGATTTTCCGGAGCGGCAATGAGGCTCGGGCTCCAAAGCCCCTCCACGTAGGACGCCGCCCTCCCCTGCTCGCGCAGCCGGTTGGCGCGCATTCCGGGGTCGAAGGGTTGGCGAGAGGCATAGACAACCGAGAGCACCGTTCGCAGCCGACGAGCGGAGCACCACCCGCTGCGCGGTGGGGAAACGGTCATCTCACGAGCCTCATGAGCTCGGGTTGCGGGTTCGACTCCCGCCCGCGCGCTGTCCATCGAAACCAACCGAGAGGAGCGCCATGAGCGCACAGAAGACGCTGTTCAAGCGACTCCGCGAGGCGTTCAGCCCTCCGGTTGTCGCCCCGCAGGACGAGTACGTCCGGCACACGACCGAAGAGCGCGACCAGCTGATGGCGCGCCTCTTCGGCGTCGACCGGGCCGAGGAGGCCGAGCCCTCGGGCGACGCGCCCGCTACGCGGCGGTCGTAACGCCGAGGGAGTAGTGAGAGGAGGAACCACCATGCATCGACTGCCTCTGCCCCTGCGCGTCGTGACGGCTGTGCCGCGCGACCGTGCGGCGAAGGTCGTCGCGCTCGAGAGTCGTCGGCAGGCGCGTCTCGTAGCGCTTCGCAAGCAGACCTCAGACCCGCCGCGTCCGACTGCGGCGTAGCCCGGCGCTGAGGCC
>JAWVDX010000073.1:0-2735 GCA_033857015.1 Gaiellaceae bacterium | reverse complement strand
CATCCAGACCTCCCAGCCGAGGCCCCACGCGCCGAGCGTCGGGCCCTCCCAGTCGTCCTCGACGAAGAGGACGTCGTGCTCGCGGAGATCGAAGCCGATCGCCTCGAGCTAGCCGAGGTACTGGTCGAGCACGTCCTCAGGGGCCGGCTTGAGGATGACCTGGTACTGGAAATAGTGCTGGAAACGGGATGGATTCTCGCCGTAGCGCCCGTCTTTCGGGCGGATCGACGGGGCGACGTACGCGGTGCGCCACGGCTTCGGCCCGAGGCAGCGCAGGACGGTCGCCGGGTGGAACGTGCCCGCGCCGACCTCCGTGTGGTACGGCTGCATGAGCACGCAGTCCCGCTGGGCCCAGTAGTCCTGGAGCGTCAGGATCATCTCCTGGAAGGTGGGCGCGGCCATGGGCCGCAATCCTACGGAACTCCGGGTGCGGGGCGGTTACCTGCGGCCGAGCGGGATGTCCGTGCGCGTGAGCCAGATGGCCGGGCTCGCGCAATGCGGGCAGCTCGATGCGTCCGTGAGGCAATCGCGCCAGTCGAAGCCGCAGTTGAGGCAGTGCAGCGGGACGAGCTTGGGGCGCACGGAGGCTGATTCGCTCATGACAGCTGGCCCCGTTCCCGCTTCGGCTGACGGGAAACCTGGGTACGAGACGGTCGAGGGAGTGGGTCCGGCCAGGCTCAGAGATGGGCCGCTCGGCCCTCGGCGAGAAGTCTTGAGCGCGCGAGACTGTGGGTACTCGCCCCGTCGCCGTATGGAAGCTGCATGCGCGCACCTGTTCCGCTCCTCCCAAGACGGACCACCGCGCGTGTGTTGCAGGCGATGGGGCGAGTCTCCCGGCGGAACAGTAGGTGTCGCGGGGCTGGCGTTGGCGCGACGCCCGGGCTGCTGGGAACCGTTTCGATTTTGGTGCGGTTCCGTGCCTCTTTGCGCGGTACCCTCGGCTTTGCGTCCCGCCCCGTAGATGGGTGGGTGGGGGTTAGGGATGGTCGGGCGCCGAAGCCGAGCCGTCCCCGCCCTTCGGGCGCACCATCCACTTGTCGTCCGGCTCCTCGAAGCCGAGCTTCGCGTAGAGGCGGTGCATGTCGTTCGTGCGCAGTAGCCAGAGCGCTCCCGCGAAGCCGCTGCCCTCGATCGTCTCCCGGACGAGCTCCAGGCCGAGGCCTCGCCCGCGGAACTCCTCGAGCACGTACACGTCGTAGAGGAAGGCGAGCGTCTGCTCGGGCCAGTACGCCGTCCGCGTGAAGCCGATCTGCGCGCCCGACTTCGCGTAGAGGCCGACGAGGCGCGCCGCCTCGCCGTTCAGGCGGCGCTGCTCCTCGAGCGGGCGCCCGCGCGCCCAGTACGACTCGCCGGAGAGATACGCGTGCACCGCGGCGAGGTCGACCCGCTCGCGGTCGTCGTCGAGCTCGAGCTCGCCGTCCAGCACACGTCTCATGCAGACAGGGTCTTGAGGCGGAAGCCGCCGTGCTCCTCGTACGACGCGCGCACGACCGCGAGACACTCCCGCGCTCCACGCTCGCCGAGCGCGACCTCGGGCGCAGCGGAGAGCGGGCTGCGCAGCAGGCCGTCCATCCCGAGCAGCCCGGCTGCGGAGAGCGGCAGCGCCTGTCCCGCACAGCCGGTGCACACGACGCCGACGGAGCGGGCGGAGTAGCCCGCGAACGGCGGCGGCCCGCCACACTCGGCACAGCTCCCGAGGTGCGGGAGATAGCCGGCGAGCCAGAGCAGCTTTAGCTGGAAGGCGAGCCCGAGCGGATCGAGCGCGGGTCGCCCGGCCCGGCCCGGCTGGGCCTCGTCGAGCAGGTCGAGGAACTTCGTCAGCGCCCCGAACGCTTTCGCATTCGCCTCCTGCTCGCTGAACAGGCGCAGCATCGCCTCGGCGCCGATCAGCCCGACGTTCAGGCGGTAGCCGTCCTCGCGCACGAGATGATGCGACTGCGTGAGCTCGACGCCCGTGACGGTCAGCAGCTCGCCGGAGCCCTGGTGGAGCATCAGGTCGACCTGAGAGAGCGGCTCGAGGCGGGCCCCGAAACGGGAGCTCGTCTTGCGGATCCCTTTCGCGACCGCCCCGACCCGGCCGCGGTCGAGCGTGGAGAGATGGAGGACGCGATCCGCCTCGCCGAGGCGGATCGAGCGCAACACCACGGCTTGCGTCTTCACGGAGCGGCCCATACGGGCAAGTCTAGAGTGGCCACCTACCGGAATCGCTCGGCAGCTTTCTGCGTTACAACTCACATGGTGAAGATCGAGGTCTATTCCACCCGCTGGTGCGGCTATTGCGTCCGCGCGAAAGCGCTGCTCGAGCAGCTCGGCCTCGCGTTCGAGGAGGTTCACCTCGACGACGACCCGCATTTCCGCGCAACCCTCCACGAGCGCACCGGCGGCTGGACGCTGCCGCAGATCCTCGTGAACGACCGCTCGATCGGCGGCTACTCGGAGCTCTGGCAGCTCGCGAGGTCAGGCCGGCTCGACGAGTTGCTCGCGGCCTAGCCCAGCTTCTGGCAGCGCGGGCAGAACCACGTCCCGCGGCCGCCCGCCTTCGTCTTCACGATCGGTGTCCCGCAGCGCTCGCACGGCTCGCCTTCCCTGCCGTAGACCCGGAACTCCGTCTGCATCGAGCCCGTCCCGCCGTCCGGGAGGCGGTAGTCGCGGAGCGTCGAGCCCTGGCGGGCGATGCCGAGCTCGAGCGCGGCGCGGATCGCCTCGTGCAGCCGCCGCACCTCCGCGGGGCGCAG
>JAWVDX010000072.1:0-4120 GCA_033857015.1 Gaiellaceae bacterium | reverse complement strand
GCGCCACGATCTCGGACTCCACCTCGGCGGCCGTCGCCGCCTGGACGACCTCCACACCGCTCGGCGACGGCACGGCGAGATTCGCGGCGACCAGCGTGACCGTCGCGCCGCGCCGCTGCGCCTCGGCTGCGATCTCGACGCCCATCCGTCCGGAGGAGCGGTTGCCGAGGAAGCGCACCGCGTCGAGCGGCTCCCGTGTCCCGCCGGCGCTTACGAGCACGCGCTTGCCGGCCAGCGATCGGGTGCGCGCGAGGACTTCCTCACAGCGCGTGGCGATCTCGGCCGGCTCGCTCATCCGCCCCGCTCCGGTCTCGCCTTCCGCAAGCTCTCCGGAGCCCGGGCCCACGAGCTCGATGCCGCGCGCGAGGAGCGTCTCGACGTTCGCCACCGTCGCGGGATTCGCCCACATGCGCGTGTTCATCGCCGGCGCGACCAGCACCGGGCCTGCGTGGGCGAGGGCAGCCTCGGTGACGAGGTTGTCGGCGATCCCCTGCGCGAGCTTCGCGAGCGTGTTCGCCGAGCAGGGCGCCACGACAAGCAGATCCGCGCGCTCGAGATGGGGATACGGATCCTCGTCGAGCGGCCTGCGCGCCAGCGCGAAGAAGGTCTCGCGCGTGACGAACCGCTCGGCGCCCGGCGTCACGAGCGGCACGACCTCGTGCCCCGCCTTGACGAGCAGCCGCGTCAGCTCGCACGCCTTGTAGGCGGCAATCGAGCCTGTGACACCGAGAAGGATCTTGGCCATGCGCTAAGTGTGCCCTTTCTAGGGGCACCGAGGGCTGGCGAGAAGACGTTCGACGAAAGCTAGGCGGTGAAGCTCACGGGCACGAGGCCCGGAGGATCAGCGTCTGTATTCGTAGTCGATCTTGTCCTGGGCGATCTCTTCCATGGCCATCGTCAGGTAGTTCTTCGACCGTGACTCGACCATGGGGGGCGGCGCCTCGTCAAAGGTGCCCTCGCCCAGCATGTGGTGGTAGTTGTTGATCTGGCGGGCGCGCTTCGCTGCCACGATTACGAGGGCGTAGCGAGAGTCAACGCTGTCCAGCAGATCATCGACGCGTGGGTAGATCACGTGGCCATCCTACCCGCGATCCGCCAACTCCCGGCGGACGACCCGTTCGAGCTCCGCCACGGCGTGCTCGAGCTCGTCGTTCTCGATGACGTAGTCGAACCGATCGGCCTGCTGGAGCTGCGAGCGCGCGAGGCCGACCCGCTCCTCGATCTCCCCGTCCGACTCCGTGGCGCGCGCACGCAGGCGGCGCTCCAGCTCCTCGATCGGCGCGCTGATGAAGATCGTCACCGCACCCGGGAGTCGCTCGTGCACCTCGAGCGCTCCCTCGGTCTCGAGCTCGAGGACGCAGACCTTCCCCCTGGCGGCGATCCGCTCGACCTCGGAGACGAGCGTCCCGTAGCAGCGGCCGGACACGTAGGTGACGTGCTCGAGGAACTCACCGGCGGCGACCCGGCGCTCGAACTCCTCGTTCGAGACGAACCAGTAGTCGACGCCCTCGGCCTCCCCCGGCCGGATCTCGCGGGTGGTCGCGGACACGGCCAGCTCGAGCTCGGGGAGCCGCTCGACCAGCGCGCGGATGAGCGTGCCCTTCCCCGCGCCCGACGGGCCCGTGATCACGAACACGGGCGCCACGCGAGGGTCTACTTGTGAAAGAGCGCGACGAGCTCGGCGCGCTGCCGCTCGGAGAGGCCGCCAACCGTCTTCGACTGGCTGATCCGGCACTGATTGAGGAAGCGAGCCGCCTTCACGCGTCCGAATTTGGGTACCGCCATGAGCATGTCGAAGACCTTCGCGGTCTCCACGTACTCGGGAGGCGTCATGAGCACGCCCTCGATCTGGACGCTGCCGTCCTTGAGGTCCTTCTTCAGCCTGGCGCGCCTGACGCGGATGTCGTTGGCCCTTTTGAGCGCCTCCATCCGCTGGTCGAGGGAGCGGGCTGGGGCCTGGGCTTGCATTTTCGACGCGACCATAGGGGCGGGAGTCTAGCACGCTCCCAGTCTCGGTCGTCCATCACTTAAAACGGGGATTTCCAGGTGTTTTCTGCGTAAGGCAACGAGGCGTTGCCTGGCCTGCTTACGCTACACGCGCGCGGGGAGGTCGTGCGCAAGCCCGCGGGCGTCCTCGAGCCGAGCGAGCCCGCGACCCTCCAGCTCGGTCGCCAGCTCGGCCCGGACGCGCGCCGGAGCGTCCTGATCGGCGAAGAGAACCGTCCCCAGCGCGACCGCCGAGGCGCCGGCCGCGATGAGCTCGAGCGCGTGCGCGCCGGTCTCGATCCCGCCCATGCCGACGATCCGCATGCCGCCCGTCGCGCGGTAACAGGCGTGGACGGCGGCGAGCGCGATCGGGCGCAACGCCGGCCCGGAGTAGCCGCCCGCGCCGCGGGCCAGGCGCGGCTTGAGCGTGCGCGGGTCGAGCGCGAGGCCGCGCATCGTGTTGATCAGCGAGAGGCCGTCGGCGCCGGCCGACTGCGCCGCGAGCGCGACCTCGCCGAGGTCCCAGTGCGCCGGGGAGAGCTTCGCGTACAGCGGCTTCGTCGTCGCGGCCCGGCAGGCGGCCACGATCGCCGCTGCTCCGTCGGCCGCCTCGTCCACGTTCGGGCACGAGAGGTTGATCTCCAGCGCGGCGACGTCGGTCTCGTCGAGGCGCGCGCAGGTCTCGGCGTACTCGGCTGCGGAGAAGCCGCCGACCGAGATCCACAGCGGGACGCCGAGCTGCTGGAGGCGCGGGAGGCTGTCCGCGAGGAAGCGTTCGCGACCCGGGTTCTGCAGGCCGATCGAGTTGAGCATGCCGGAGTCGGTCTCGGCGATGCGCGGCGCGTCGTTCCCCTCGCGGAGCTCCGGGGTCACCGTCTTCGTGACGAAGGCGTCGAGTGCCTGCGCCACCTCCGGGGCGACGAGCGCGTCCAGGCAGCCCGATGCGTTGAGAATCACGCCGCCGCCTCGCTGAGCACGGGCCCCTCGACGCAGAGCCGCTTCCAGTGGCCGTCGATCCGCACGACGCAGCCATAACAGGCGCCGTAGCCGCAGGCCATCGGCGCCTCCCAGGCGAGCTGGGCGGTCGGTCGGAGCGCGCGCACCGCCTCCAGCATCGGCTCGGGCCCGCAGACGAGCAGGTCGTGCTGATCGTGCTCCGGGAGCAGCGCCGTGACGTAGGTCGGCTCGACGCAGACCTCCGCGTTCGGGACGAGCACCGCCGCCTCGGCGTGCCAGTCGCTGCGGAAGCCGAGGATCGCCGGCGGGCCGCCAAGGCGCTCCGAGACGTAGGGAAGCGGCGCGATGCCGATCCCGCCGCCGACGAGGAGCGGGCGCTCCAGCTCGAGGTCGTAGCCGTTGCCGAGCGGGCCGAAGATGTGCAGCGTGTCACCCACCTCGAGCGCGCAGATCGCCTGCGTGCCCGGCCCGATCGGGTCGACGAGGAACGCCAGCTCGCCGGTCGGAGCGAGGCAGAGGCTCATCGGGCGCGGCAGCACGCGGCCCGGCGCCTCCAGCATGAAGAACTGTCCCGGGATCCCAGGGTCGATGCCGCCCCGCTGGACTCGAAGCAAGGTGTACGGGCCGATCTGCTCGCTGCCTGAGACCCGCAGCAGCTCCCTGCGCGGTGTCACGCCGTCTGGGTCTCCACGCCGATCCGCTCCTGGAGCGAGAGCGACTTCTCGACCCGCGCGCTGGCGATCGCCTGCACCGCGGCGGCGGCGCCGGAGAGGGTCGTGATGCATGGAACACGCGCGACCAAGGCGGCCTCGCGGATCAGATATCCGTCGGTGCGCGCCCCGGAGCCCTGCGGCGAGTTGACGACGAGGTCGCAGCGTCCGCGGCGGATCAGGTCGACGACCGTGGCGCCGTCCTGCCCTGCCTCGGAGACCTTCAGCACCTCCTCGACGTCGAGGCCCGCCGCGGAGAGCGCACGCGCCGTCCCGCCCGTCGCGACGAGCTTGAAGCCGAGCCCCGCGAGCGCCGCGGCGACCGGCACCACGCCGGCCTTGTCGGCATCGCGTACGGAGAGGAACGCCGTCCCAGAGCGCGGCAGCGTCCGCCCCGCTGCCCGCTCCGCCTTGGCAAAGGCGGTCGGATAGTCGTCGGCGGTCGCCATCACCTCGCCGGTCGAGCG
>JAWVDX010000071.1:0-3400 GCA_033857015.1 Gaiellaceae bacterium | reverse complement strand
ATGCTGCGCTTCCACGGCTCGAAGGCGAAGAAGACGTTCGAATACGTGGGCGTCAACTCCCGCCTCGACGAGCTCCAGGCATCCGTCTTGCGCCTGTTCCTGACGAAGCTCGACGGGTGGAACGCCGCCCGCCGCGAGGCTGCCGCGCGCTACGCGGAGCTCGGCCTCGGCGAGCTGCTCGAGCTGCCGGAGGATGCGCCCGGGCACGTGTACCACCTCTACGTGACGCGCTCGCCGGAGCGCGACCGCATCGCCGCGGCGCTTGCCGCCGCCGGGATCGGCCACGCGATCCACTACGTCGTGCCGCTCCACCTGCAGCCGGCGCTCGCCTACCTCGGCTACCGCGAGGGCGACCTGCCCGAGACGGAGAAGGCGGCGCGCGAGAACCTCTGCCTGCCGCTCTGGGCGGGGATCTCCGCGGAGCAGCAGGAGCAGGTCGTCGACACGATCCGGGCCGCCGTCCGCGCTCCGGTCGCATAGCGCGGCGGCCATGACCCTCCTGAACCGACACCGTCTCTGGCAGCTGGCGGTGGACGGTCTGCTCGTCGCCGGCGCCTGGTACCTGTCCTTCTGGATCATCCTCGGCGACAACGTCGGCCACGGCCGGATCGCCCCGTATCACCGCCTGATGGCATGGGGCCTGCCCTGGGTGGTGCTGATCTCGCTCGCCTCCTTCGTCCTCACCGGCTTCTACAACCGCTGGTGGCGCTACGTGTCCACGCGGGACATGTGGGGGGCCGCGCGCGGCGTCGCGCTCGCCTGCGCCGCCTCCGACCTCGTCGTGTACTTCTCCCACCACGAGCGGGGCTTCCCGCTGCCGGGCTCGGTCGCGACGCTCGACTTCCTGCTCCTGCTGGGCGGCGTCACGGCTACGCGACTGCTTGCGCGGACGCTGATCGAGCGGCCCCTCCCCGGGAACCTCGTCGCGCACGGGCGCGAGGTGCTGATCGTCGGGGCCGGCGACGCCGCGCAGCTCGTGATCCGCGAGATGCATCGCGCGCGGGCGCTCAACTACACGCCGATGGGCCTCGTGGACGACGACCCGCGCAAGAAGAACCTCCGCATCCACGGCGTGAAGGTCGTCGGGACGCTGGCCGACCTGCCCCATCTGCTGCGCGACAACCGGCCGGACGAGGTGATCATCGCGATCCCGTCCGCCTCCGGCGCCGTGCGCCAGCAGGTCGTCGAGGTCGCGCGCGAGGCGGGCATCCCGGTCAAGACGCTGCCGGGCCTCTACGAGCTGCTGACCGGCGACCTCTCGGCGCAGATCCGGCCGGTGCAGGTGGAGGACGTCCTCGGCCGCGAGCAGATCGAGGTGGACGTCCGCGCGGTCGCGGCCTACCTCGAGGGGCAGACCGTCCTCGTGACCGGGGCGGGCGGGTCGATCGGGTCGGAGCTCTGCCGCCAGATCACGCGGCACGGGAGCCCGGAGCGGATCGTCCTCCTCGACCATGCGGAGACGCCGCTCTTCGAGATCGAGCGCGAGCTGGTGGACGAGCGGGAGTTCTCCGCGACGCTGCCCATCCTTGCCGACGTGGGCAACGAGGCGAAGCTGCGGCAGGTCTTCGAGCGCTACCGCCCGACCGTGGTGTTCCACGCGGCCGCGTACAAGCACGTGCCGCTGATGGAGGCGAACCCGCTCGAGTCGGTGCGCAACAACGCACTCGCGACCCGCACGATCGCGAAGGTCGCCTGCGACTACGCGGTGGAACGGTTCGTGCTCATCTCCACCGACAAGGCCGCGAACCCGAAGACGGTGATGGGCCAGTGCAAGGCGCTCTGCGAGTGGATCGTCGAGGCGCTCGGTCACCGCGACGACGTCTCGACGCGCTTCGTGGCGGTGCGCTTCGGCAACGTGCTCGGCTCCTCGGGGAGCGTCATCCCGATCTTCCGCAAGCAGATCGAGCGCGGCGGCCCCGTGACGGTGACCCACCCGGAGATGACCCGCTACTTCATGACGATCCCGGAGGCGGTCTCGCTCGTGATCCAGGCCGGGTCGATCGCCGACCGCGGGCAGGTGTACGTCCTGGACATGGGCGAGCCGGTCAAGATCGTCGATCTGGCGCGCAACATGATCCGCCTCTCCGGGAAGGAGCCCGACCGCGACATCGCGGTGTCCTTCGTCGGCACCCGGCCGGGCGAGAAGCTGCACGAGGAGCTGTGGGGCGACAAGGAGCAGGTCGCCGCGAGCGAGCATCCGAAAATTATGAGGCTGACGCGCGAGCCGGTCGACCCGGAGTGGCTGGAGGCGCAGCTGGAGCGGCTGGAGACGCTCGTTCTCAAGGGCGACACGCTCGCGACGGTGCAGGTGCTGGGCGAGACCGCGCGCGGGGCTCAGCGGGCCGGCGCGGCGCCGGCCGTGCTGGCCGAGCCGACCTAGCCGTCGCAGTTTCGGTGCAGTCCCGGTGCAAAGCCCGCCGCCCCGGCGTCTAGGGTGTCTCGGTGATCCTCGAGGGGCTGAACGACGAGCAGCGGCAGGCTGCGGAGACCGTGCGCGGGCCGGTGTGCATCCTCGCGGGCGCAGGCTCCGGGAAGACGACGACGATCACCCGGCGGATCGCGCACCAGGTCGCGAGCGGCGCGTTCGCGCCGGGCGAGATCCTGGCCGTGACGTTCACCGACAAGGCGGCGGGCGAGATGCGGGCCCGGCTTGCGGCGCTCGGCGTCCAGGGCGTCGCGGCGCGGACGTTCCACTCGGCCGCTCTCGCACAGCTGCGTCATTTCGCGCCCGGGTCGGTGGGGCAGATCCTGCCGACGAAGGCGCTTGAGCTGCGCCACATCGCGAACCGGCTGCTGCGCGCGCCGTACAAGTTCCGGCCCGCGGCCGACCTGGCAACCGAGATCGAGTGGGCGAAGAACCGGCGGATCCGTCCCGAGCACTACCTGGAGGCGACGGGTGACCGCGAGCCGCCGATCCCCGCCGAGCTCATGCACCGGATCTACTGCGAGTACGAGGCGCGCAAGCGCAGCGCGGGGCTGATCGACTTCGAGGATCTGCTCGAGCTGGCGATCGGGCTCTACGACTCCGACCCGCACGCGGCGGAGGTCTTCCGCGCGCGCTATCGCGCGTTCACGGTGGACGAGTACCAGGACGTGAACGACCTCCAGCAGACGCTACTCGAGCGCTGGCTCGGCCCGCGTGAGGAGCTCTGCGTCGTCGGCGACGACTACCAGTCGATCTACTCTTTCACCGGCGCCTCGCCCGGGTGGCTGCTGGGCTTCGCGGAACGCTTCCCGGCCGCCAAGGTAGTGCGCCTGGAGGCGAACTACCGCTCTTCGCCGGAGCTGCTCGAGCTGGCGAACAAGCTCGTCCCGCGACTCGAGGGCGCGGAGAAGACGCTGCGGGCGACGCAGCCGTCCGGGCCGCCGGCGCGCGCGCAGATGTTCGTCGACTACGACG
>JAWVDX010000070.1:0-2604 GCA_033857015.1 Gaiellaceae bacterium | reverse complement strand
CGAGGTGACCGGGTTCGATCTGGATGCGCGCCACGTCGTGATCGACCACCTGCCGAGCGGCGCGCGCGGCCTCGAGCTCCCGTACGACGTCCTGCTCGTCGGCGGTGGATCGCGGTACTCGTACTTCGGTCACGACGAGTGGGCGGCGCACGCGCCCGAGCTGAAGACGCTCGAAGGCGCGCTGCACCTGCGCGACAGCATCCTGCTCGCGTTCGAAGCCGCAGAAGCGGAGACCGATCAGGCCGCGCGTGAGGCGTGGCTGACGTTCGTCGTCGTCGGCGCCGGCCCGACGGGCGTCGAGATGGCGGGCCAGATCGCCGAGCTCGGACGCACCCTGAGGCGCGAGTACCGCTCGGTCGACACGAGCAAGACGCGGGTGCTGCTGATCGAGGCGACCGAACATGTGCTCGGCGCGTTCCCGAACCCGCTGCCCCGCAAGGCGGAAGCGCAGCTTCGCTCGCTCGGCGTGACGCCGATGCTGAGCACGACCGTCGTCGACATCAATGAGAGCTCCGTCGAGGTGCAGGCGGCGGACGGATCACGCACGACGATCCCCGCGCGCACCGCCGTGTGGGCAGCCGGTGTCACTGCCTCGCCGCTTGCCGGCCTGCTGGCGGAGGCCGCCGGCACGGAGACCGATCGCGCCGGGCGGATCGTCGTCGAGCCCGACCTGACGGTGAACGGGCATCCCGAGGTGTTCGCGCTCGGCGACATGGTGAGCGTGCGCGGCCAGCAGCTCCACGGCGTCGCGCCCGTGGCGATGCAGCAGGGACGGCATACGGCGCGCTCGATCCGGAGCGGCACACGTCAGACGTTCCGTTACGTGGACAAGGGTGAGCTCGCGACGATCGGACACGTGCGCGCCGTCGGAGTCGTGAAGGGCTTAAAGCTGAGCGGCTTCCCCGCGTGGGCGCTGTGGCTCGGGATCCACATCGCGTACCTGATCGGCTTCCAGAACCGGCTGCTCGTGCTGACGCGCTGGACGTTCTCGTACTTCACCCGTGGGCGCGGCGCGCGGGTGATTCACCGCTCCTAGTGCACGCGGCGGGCCGGGCTTGCTGAGGCCACGGCGGCACCGATGAGTGCCGCGAGCGCGCTCATCCGAGCGCCTCCGCCGCGACGCGCGCGGCCTCGGCGTAGGCGATCGTCGCCAGGCCGGAGCCCCACGTCATGCGCGCCACGCCCAGGTTCTGCAGCTCGTACGGCTCGGGCATGCCGCGGATCACGAGCACGTTGATCGGCCCGTCGATCCGGCGCGCGAGATCCGCCACGGCCGAGACCGGGCATGCGATCGGGTAGGTGCAGTCGGCGCCGGCGGCGAGATACGCGTTCGCACGCTCGACCGCCTCGTCGATGCCGCCCGTCTCACGGATGAAGGTGTCGACGCGCGCGTTGATCACGAGCTCGGGCACCGCTTCGCGGATCGCACGCATCGTCGCGACCTGGTCCTCGAGCGGCACGTGCCCGTCGTCGCTCGAGTCCTCGAAGTTGATCCCGACGAGGCCCGCGTCCCACGCACGGCGGGCGGTCCCGACAGGATCGCCGTAGCCGTGTTCGAGATCCCCGGTCACGGGCAGGTCGACCCCGGCCGCGATGCGCTCGTTCGCCTGCAGCATCTCCTCGACAGGCGCCTCTTCGCCGTCCTCCCAGCCGAGCGACCGCGCGACCGCGGCGCTCGTCGTCGCGAGCGCGCGGCAGCCGGGGAGCGCGGCGAGCTGCTTCGCGCTCGCCACGTCCCATGCATTCGGGAGGACGAGGATCGGCGGCTTGAAGTGGAGCTGCCGGAAAACGCCGGCCTTGGCGCTCTGATCCATCTGCCGAGGCTACTCCACCGCGTCGTGCCGGCGCACGCAACATCGGCGAGGCCGGGACAGATCGTCCCGGTCTCGCCGACGCCCGTCTAGCTGAGGATCGTGTTCGACGTACCGGCCAGGTAGCAACTGCCGACCTGGGCCCGGCCGAGCACCGCGCGAACGCGGACCTTGGCCTTGAGCGTCGAGCGGAACGTCGCCGTCGTGGCGACGGAGGGCGCGGCGGCCGCCGAGCTCGCACGCAGCGGGACAACCTTCACCGCGACCCAGCGAGTTCCGTTGAAGCGCTGGAAGCTCGCGTACTTCCCGGCGAAGGTCTGCCCCGCCGTGACGCGGAGCGAGTAGCGGTGCGCGGCGACCTTGACGAGACGCAGCGCCGGCCGCACGGTGACGGTCACCGGGCTGCTCGTCGTGTTCCGGAGCTTGACCGTGTAGGCGGTGTTCATCAGCGGCTTCACGACGGCCGTATAGGCGCCATTCGCAGTCGTATCGACCGTGAGCGCCTGAGCCGGCGCCGACGAGCCGCACTGCTGGGCGAGAACCGAGATCTTCTCGCCGACCTTGTGGGTCGAGAGGATGCCGGACAACGTCGAGGAGGAGCCGAACGTCAGCCCAGCCGGTGTTCCCGCAAGCGTCAGCGCCTCGGCCGCGGCCGTCACCTTCACGGATCCCTTGAAGCTGCCCTTCGCGGTCGGGTCGGAGTACGAGTAGTTGCCCGCCGTCTGGAACGTGCAGGTCCCGGACAGGCCGGCCGGCAGGACGAGGGGATTCGGGGTGCACGTCAGGCCGGCCG
>JAWVDX010000069.1:0-4355 GCA_033857015.1 Gaiellaceae bacterium | reverse complement strand
CTGAAGACGGATCCGGGGCGCCCCCAGGGGCGCCCCGGCACGTCGTTGGAAACACGGCGCAGATGCTCATTTACATCGCACGACGATTGGTTTGGACGGCGGCGGTAGTCGCCGTCGTCCTCCTCGTCACGTTCCTCGTCTTCTTCAAGCTCCCGGCCGGCGAGCCCTGGGTGCGTTTCGCCGGAAAGCAGCCGACGCAGGAGCTGAAGATAGAGATCAACCACCGGATGGGCTTCGACAGGCCCTGGCCGGTCCAGTTTGCGATCTTCACGAAGAACTTCGTGGTCGGCGACCAGTACGGCTGGCCCGGCTTCGGCTACGACTGGGTCAACAACGAGGCCGTGCTGCCGCAAGTCGAATCCGGGATACCGCGCACGCTCTCGCTCATCGCCGGTGCAGCGATCCTGTGGCTCGTCTCAGGCATTCTCATCGGAGTTCTCTCGGCGGTGAAGCGCAGGACGCTGATCGATCGACTTGCGATGAGCTTCGCCCTGTTCGGCATCTCTGCGCCCGTGTTCTGGCTCGGGCTGATGGCCCTGTGGATCTTCTGGTACAAGCTCCACTGGATCGGCGGCACAGGGTACGTCGCCTTCGGCGAGAGCCCAACCGGCTGGTTCTCGCACCTGATCGGCCCCTGGTGCGTGCTCGCGCTGCTCTACGCGGCCTTCTACGCGCGCATCACGCGCGGGAACCTGCTCGAAGCGCTCGGGGAGGACTACATCCGAACTGCGCGCGCGAAGGGTCTCAGTGAGTCCCGCGTCATCTTCAAGCACGGGCTCAGAGCCAGCTTGACCCCGATCGTCACGATGTTCGGGCTCGACATCGCGCTCCTCGTGGGTGGGGCCGTGATCACAGAGTCCGTGTTCAACATCCGCGGGCTCGGCTTCAAGACCATCTCCGCTGCTCGCACCCAGGATCTCCCGCTCGTCATCGCTGTCGTGCTGGTCGCCTCGACCGCGGTCGCCCTCGCCAACCTCGTCGTAGACGTGCTGTACGCGTACCTCGATCCGCGGGTGCGCTACACGTAATGGCGGAGGGCCAGCTCCTGCTGGACGTGCGCAACCTCACCGTCGAGTTCCCGACGCGTGAGGGCGTCGTCCACGCCGTCTCCGACCTCTCGTACACGCTGCGCCGTGGGGAGACGTTGGGCATCGTCGGCGAGTCCGGCTCCGGAAAGAGCGTGTCCAACCTCGCCATCATGGGACTGCTGAACCCGAAGCGGACGAACATCAGCGGCGAGATCGTCTTCGAGGGCACCGATCTCCTGAAGGTCTCGAAGGAGAAGCTCCGCGACGTGCGCGGCAAGGACATCGCGATGATCTTCCAGGACCCGTTCGCGTGTCTGCACCCGATGTACCGCATCGAGACGCAGCTCATGGAGGCGGTGCGCGCACACGGGGACGTGTCGAAGGACCAGGCGCGCGCCCGGGCGATCGAGCTGCTCGAGGCGGTCGGCATCCCGAACGCGCGCAGCCGCGCTCGCGACTACCCGCACCAGTTCTCGGGCGGCATGCGCCAGCGCGTGATGATCGCGATGGCACTCGTGCTCAACCCGGACGTGCTGATCGCGGACGAGCCGACGACTGCGCTGGACGTGACGGTTCAGGCCCAGATCCTCGAGCTGATCGACCAGGTGAAGCGGGACTTCGACATCGGCGTGATCCTGGTCACCCACGACCTCGGCGTCGTCGCCGAGACTGCGAACTCTGTGCTCGTCATGTACGCCGGGCGGGCCGTGGAGTACGGGAGCGCCGCGGAGATCTTCATGGGCGCGCAGCACCCGTATGCGTGGGGCCTGCTCGAGTCGATGCCGACCATCGAGCGGAAGCTGGCGAAGCTGATCCCGATCGTCGGCGCGCCGCCGTCGCTCATCCACCCGCCGCCCGGGTGTGCGTTCCACCCGCGCTGCCCGTACCGCTTCGAGCCCTGCGACAAGGAGCGGCCACCGCTGCACACGCCCGAGGGCGGCCATGCAGATGCGTGCCACCTGTCGTTCGACCGCAAGCAGGAGATTTGGAATTCTCGCGTGACCGCGACGCTGGAGACGAGCGCTTGAGTAGCTCCTACACCGGCACGCGCGAGCCGCTCGTCGAAGCCGAGCACCTGACCAAGCACTTCGTCGTCAAGCAAGGGGTCTTCGCCCGCGCACACGGCGTCGTGCACGCGGTCGAGGACATCTCGTTCACCGTCTACAAGGGCGAGACCCTGGGCCTCGTCGGCGAGTCCGGCTGCGGGAAATCGACGACGGCACGCCTGATCACGCGGCTGCTCGATCCGACCGCCGGCACGCTCAAGCTCGACGGCCGCGACATCACGCACGTCAGCCAGCGCAACCTGCGCCCGCTGCGCCGCGAGATGCAGATGATCTTCCAGGATCCGTACTCCTCGCTGAACCCGCGCAAGACAGTGGGCCAGATCGTCGGCGAGCCCTTCGCGATCCACAAGACGGAGAAGGACGCGAAGCAGAAGGTGCGCGAGCTCCTCGCCCGCGTGGGCCTCAACCCGGAGCACTACAACCGTTACGCGCATGAATTCTCCGGCGGCCAGCGCCAGCGCATCGGCGTCGCCCGCGCGCTCGCGCTGCGGCCGAAGCTGATCATCTGCGACGAGCCGGTCTCGGCCCTCGACGTGTCGATCCAGGCGCAGATCCTGAACCTGCTGAAGGATCTCCAGGACGAGTTCGACCTCACCTACGTCTTCATCTCGCACGACCTCTCGGTGATCCGCCAGATCGCGGATCGGATCGCGGTCATGTACGTCGGGCGCATCGTCGAGCTCTCCGAGGCCGAGCAGCTGTATGAGCACCCGCGGCATCCCTATACGGGCGCGCTCCTCTCCGCCGTGCCCCGGCCGAGCACGGAAGGCGTGCACCGCCGCCAGCGCATCGTGCTCGGCGGCGACGTCCCCTCGCCTGTCGACCCGCCGGCCGCCTGCGTCTTCCATCCGCGCTGCCCGCGGATGCGGCCCGGCCACTGCGACGTCGACACGCCGGAGCTGCGGCCGTTCGAGCCCGGGCACGTTGCCGCGTGTCACTATCCGCTCGAGCATTGGCCCATGACAGCCGATGAGATGGCTTCGCGGCCGGCCACCAGCGCGACCGCGTAACTGTTCCGGGAAAGCTCCGGAAACATCACGCTTTCCACTAACAACAGCTGTAAGTACTCGTCGGAATGAATATGAACCCGCCTTTTGGACGTGCACCGGCCTGTGAACGCGCTGCGCAGGCGATCTCGCTCCGGCTCGACGAGGAGCTCTCGGAGCTCGAGATCGCGCAGCTCCGTGTGCACCTCGACGCCTGCTCCGCCTGCAGGCTGCTCGAGCAGGAGATGGTCGGGGTCACCTTCGAGCTGCGCCTGGCTCCGCCGGTCATGCCCGAGCGGATGTTCGTCACACCGCGCATGCGCGCCGCTCGCATGCGCTCGTTGCGCCCCCTCGCTGCAACCGCGGCGATGCTCATCGTCGGCGTCGGGAGCGTCTTCTCCCTCACGCGGGCCGGCATCCAGCCTCAGGACGGGGTCTCGTCGCTGAACTTCTCGAGCCAGTTCGCCCAGGAGCAGTTCGCGAGCCTCGAGCACCAGCGGATCGAGGCCAAGACGAGCCCCATCAAGCTCGCGCAGGACAAGGCACGCCAGCGCTTCGAGCGCCTGCAGATAGAGCTCGGCGCGATCTCCTAGAACCCCAGGCGGTTCCCAGGTCTTCGCCGGGAACGACCGGCTAGACTCCCCGTTGCCTGGCGCACTGGCGCCGTTATCCGACGTCTCGCGACCTTTCAGGAGCTCCATGCCGACAAACGATTCAGCCGCGACCGCGATTGCCGGCAAGGTGATCGAGATCAGGGGCGTGGTCATCGACGCCGTCTTCAGCGGCGGCAACCTGCCCGCGATCTACAGCGCCCTCCAGATCCCGATCGTGGACGACGAAGGCAACAAGCGCAACCTCGTCGCGGAGGTGCAGCAGCATCTCGGCGACGATCGCGTGCGCGCGGTCGCCATGGACTCCACCGACGGTCTCGCGCGGGGGCTCGACGTCATCGACACGGGCGGCCCGATCTCCGTGCCGATCGGCAAGGTCACGCTCGGCCGGCTCTGGAACGTGCTCGGCGAGCCGATCGACCAGAAGGAGGAGCCCAAGATCGAGGCGCGCTGGCCGATCCACCGTGACCCGCCCGCCTTCTCCGAGCTCTCCCCGGAGGTCGCCATCTTCGAGACCGGCATCAAGGTCATCGACCTGCTCGCCCCGTACGTCAAGGGCGGCAAGATCGGCCTCTTCGGCGGCGCAGGCGTCGGCAAGACCGTCCTCATCCAGGAGCTGATCCACAACCTCGCCAAGGAGCACGGCGGCCTCTCGGTGTTCGC
>JAWVDX010000068.1:0-3149 GCA_033857015.1 Gaiellaceae bacterium | reverse complement strand
GTACGGGGCGAGGCGCTCGCGCACGACGATCGGCCCGCCGCCCGGGCCCCCGCCGCCGTGGGGCTGCGAGAACGTCTTGTGCAGGTTGATGTGCACGACGTCGAAGCCCATGTCGCCGGGCCGGGAGATCCCGCAGACTGCGTTCAGGTTGGCGCCGTCGTAGTAGAGGAGGCCGCCCGCCTCGTGGAAGATCGCGGCGATCTCGTCGATCCGCTCCTCGAAGAGGCCGAGGGTCGAGGGGTTCGTCAGCATGAGGCCGGCGGTGCGCGGGCCGACCTTGCCGCGCAGCTCCTCGAGGTCGACGTTGCCGCGCTCGTCGGTGCCGACGCGCACGAGCTCGAAGCCCGCCATCGTGACCGAGGCGGGGTTCGTCCCGTGCGCGGTGTCGGGGATGACGATCTCGTTCCGCTCCTGCTCGCCGCGGTCGTCGAAGTAGGCGCGCATCAGCATCAGGCCGGTCAGCTCGCCCTGGGAGCCGGCCGCCGGCTGGAGGGAGACGGCGTCGAGGCCGGCGACCTCGGCGAGGATCTCCTGGAGGCGCCACATCAGCTCGAGCGCGCCCTGCGCGCCCTCCTCCACCTGGTGCGGGTGCAGGTCGCGGAAGCCGGGGAGGTCGACGATGCGCTCGTTGACCCGCGGGTTGTACTTCATCGTGCAGGAGCCGAGCGGATAGAAGCCGGTGTCGATCCCGAAGTTGCGCGAGGCGAGCTGCGCGAAGTGGCGGACGAGGTCGGACTCGGCCAGCTCGGGGAGGCGCGGCGGCTCCTCACGCGCGAGGCTCGCGGGGACGGGGGCCGCGGGGAGGTCGAGCTGCGGCAGCGTCCCGGCGCGCCGCCCCGGGACCGACTTCTCGTACAGGAGTCTCACGAGAGCACCTCGGCGAGGCGCTCGATGTCCGCGAGCGTGCGCTTCTCCGTGAGCGCGACGAGGAGGACGTCGTCCATCCCCGGGTAGTCGCGCCCGAGCGGGTAGCCGGGGTTCACGCCGTCGGCGCGCACCTCGGCGATGACGTCGCGTGCCGGGCGGCCGAGGTGGACGGCGAACTCCTTGAAGGTCGGCGCGTCGAACGCGGGCGGCAGGTCGAGCAGCCGCTTCGTGTGCTCGGCGAGCGCGCGGCAGCGCTCCCCCACCTCGCGCAGCCCGTTGGGGCCGAGCCAGGAGAGGTAGACGAGGCCGCCGAGGGCGAGCAGGGTCTGGTTCGTCGTGATGTTGGAGGTCGCCTTCTCGCGGCGGATGTGCTGCTCGCGTGTCTGCAGCGTGAGCACGAAGCCGCGGCGGCCGTCCAGGTCGGTCGTCTCGCCGATGATGCGGCCTGGCATGCGACGGACGAACTCTTCCTTCGCGGCGAGGAAGCCGTAGTGCGGGCCGCCGAAGGCGAGCGGGTTCCCCGCGCCCTGGCCCTCGCCGATCGCGAGCGCGCAGCCGTAGTTGCCCGGCGCCTCGAGAACGCCCAGCGAGAGCGGGTCGACGTGGGCGATCGCCAGCGCGCCGGCCTCGTTCGCCGCGGCCGCCAGGTCGGGCGCCGGCTCGAGGCAGCCGAAGAAGTTGGGCTGCTGGAAGATGACCGCCGCGGCTCCCTGGGCGGCTGCCTGCAGCGCGTTCGGATCCGTGACGCCACCGGTGTGCGGCACCTCGACGATCTCCAGGCCGAAGCCGGGCGCGTACGTCTTGACGACCTGTCGCACCTGCGGATTGGTCGCCTCGGTGACGACGATCTTGTCCCGTCCGGTCGCGTGCTTGGCGACGAAGCAGGCGTCCGCGGCGACCGTCATCCCGTCGTAGCCGGACGCGTTGGACACGTCCATCCCGGTCAGCTCGCAGATCGCCGTCTGGTACTCGAAGATCGCCTGGAGCACGCCCTGACTCAGTTCGGGCTGGTAGGGCGTATACGCGGTGAGAAACTGACCGCGCCCCATCACGTCGTTGACGATCGCCGGGACGTAGTGGTCGTAGATCCCTGCGCCGACGAACGAGAGCTCCTGTCCGACATGGACATTCTTCGCCGCCAGCTCGCCGAGGTGCGCGACGAGCTCCTGCTCGGAGAGCGCCGGCTCGAGGTCGAGCGCCCGGTCGAAGCGCAGGCTCTGCGGGATGTCGCGGAAGAGCTCCTCCACGGAGGAGACCCCGATCGCGTCCAGCATCGTCTTGCGGTCGGCGTCTGTCAGCGGGAGGTAGCCGGTCACGCGTCGGCCACGAGCTTCTTGTACGCCTCGACGTCGAGCAGCGCATCGACCTCGGCCGGATCGCTGAGCTTGATGCGGACGAGCCAGCCTTCGCCGTAGGGATCCTCGTTGACCGTCTCCGGCACCTCGACGACCCGCTCGTTGACCGCGACGATCTCGCCGGAGAGTGGCGACACGATGTCCGAGACCGCCTTCACGGACTCGACCTCGCCGTAGCTCTCGTCCTTCTTGACAGACGCGCCCACTTGCGGCGCCTCGTAGTGGACGAGCTCGCCGAGCGAGTCCTGCGCGTACCAGGTGATGCCGAGGACGGCCTCGTCGCCCTCCACCCGGGCCCAGTCGTGCTCGGGGTGGTAGCGCAGCTCGCCGGGATAGGACTCGGATGCGGCCAACTCAGTGCTCCTTCTTGTAGATGGGCTTCGCGACGAGATGGGCCGGGAGCGGCCTGCCGCGAACACTGATCTCGATGGGCGTGTCGACGCTCGCCGCCGCGGCAGGCACGTAGCCCATGCCGATGCCGCGACCGAGCGACGGCGAGTGCGTGCCCGAGGTGACGACGCCTGCCGGCTCGATCTCCATCCCGGCGCGCGGTACGCCGCTCGCGTCGGCGACGAACGCGACGAGCTTGCGCTCGGGCCCCGCCTCCTTGACCGCGCGCAGCCGCTCGACGCCGGTGAACTCCTTGTCGAGCGCGCACACCCAGCCGAGCCCGGCGGAGATTGCGTCCGTCTCGGGCGAGATGTCGTTGCCGTGCAGCGGATAGCAGACCTCGAGGCGCAGCGTGTCGCGCGCGCCGAGCCCGCATGGGACGGCGCCGCGGGCGACGACCGCGTCCCAGAGCGCGACCGCGTCCTCGGCCATAGCGAGGAGCTCGACGCCCTCCTCGCCCGTGTATCCGGTCCGGTTCACCATGCACGCCACGCCGTCGATCCCGCCTTCGGCGAAGGTGAACGCATGCGCAGGCTC
>JAWVDX010000067.1:0-9882 GCA_033857015.1 Gaiellaceae bacterium | reverse complement strand
CGAGCCCGCGCGGGCCGATCTCGCTCGTCCAGGCCGCCCGTGCGCTGGCCGTGCTGCGCGGACGGGACTACGCGGTCGCCGACGATCTGCAGGCGCTGGCGAAGGATGCGCTCCGGCACCGGATCGTGCTCAGCTACCAGGCGCTCGCGGAGGAGGTGAGCGCAGACAGCATCCTCGACGCGGTGCTGAAGGCGGTGCCCCTCCCGCAGACGGATCTCGTCCGGGGAGAGGACGCTGCGTGAGCCTTCCCCGCGCCTTGCAGGCGGTCACGACCCCGGATCGGCCGGGCCCCGGGCCGATGCCGGAGGCGCTCCTCCGCGCGCTCGACGTCACCATCGGGCGTCGCGTCGCAGGTCTCCTCGCCGGCGACTACCGCTCCGCTCTCGTCGGTGAGGGCAGCGAGCTCGCGCTGATCCGGCCGTACGTCCCGGGTGACGACGTGCGGCGCATCGACTGGAACGTGATGGCGCGCACCCGCGAGCCCCACGTCCGCGTCGACCTCGCCGAGCGGGTGCTTGCGACCTGGCTCGTGCTCGACGCGTCCGCCTCGATGCAGTTCGGCACGGCGACGCGGCGCAAGGCCGACGTCTCCGAAGGGGTCGCAATCGCGCTCGGGCACGTTGCAACGCGACGCGGCAACCGGCTCGGCGTCGCGACCTTCGGGGCGGGGTCGCAGCGCGCGCTGCCGCCGCGCCAGGGCAGAGTCGCGCTGCTCGGGCTCCTGGCGACGCTCCGCGAGCAGGCGGACGAGGCGAGCGGCGCAGGGTCGCTCGCGGAGGGTCTGCGCCGGGCCGGCGCGCTGGCGCGCCAACGCTCGCTGCTCGCGATCGTCTCCGACTTCCGCGGGCCGCTCGACTGGCGCCGCCAACTGCTGCAGCTGGCCGCACGGCACGACGTCGTCGCCGTCGAGATCCGCGACCTGCGCGAGCAGGAGCTTCCGAACCTGGGCGAGCTCTGGCTCGTCGACCCGGAGACCGGCCGCCAGCTGCGGGTCAACACCCGCAGCGCCCGCCTCCGCGCGCGCTTCGCCGCCGCGGCAGCCGAGGAGCGCCGCAGCGTGGCGGAGGCGATCCGCTCGGCCGGGGCGCGCCATCTCGTGCTGACGACCGAGGGCGACTGGCTGCGCGAGCTGGCGCTCTTCCTCCGGCGGAGCGTCGCGTGAGCTTTGCCTCTCCGGTCGCGCTCGTCGGGCTCGTGGCCCTGCCGCTGCTCGTCGCGGGCTACGTCCTCCACGAGCGGCGCCGCAGGCAGGCGGCCGCCGCGTTCGGGAACCCGGCGCTCTTCCCGAACGTCGTGGCGCGCTCGCCGGGGTGGCGGCGCCATCTCCCCATTGCGGTCCTCCTGCTCGGGCTCGGGGCGATGATCGTCGGCGTCGCGCGTCCGAAGGCGACGATCAGCGTGGCGCGCGAGGAGGCGTCCGTCATCGTCGCCGTGGACATCTCCCGCTCGATGACCGCCACCGACGTCCAGCCGTCGCGGCTCGGCGCGGCAGCACGGCAGGCGCAGGCGTTCCTCCGCCAGGTGCCCAAGCGCTACCGCGTCGGGCTCGTCTCCTTCAGCTCGCAGGCGGTCCTGGCGGTTCCGCCGACCGAGGACAGATCGGCGATCACGACCGTGTTCCGGACGCTCCAGGCCGGCGAGGGAACGGCGCTCGGCGACGCGATCGCGCTGTCCGCGAAGGTCGCGCAGCGACAGCGTACGAGCGACGGCGCAGTCCCACCGGCGGCGCTGCTGGTCGTCTCCGACGGGGCGCCGGACGGCGGCCGGACGACGGTCGACAGGGCGATTCAGCTCGCCAGGCAGGCGCATCTCCCGGTCTACACGGTGCTCGTCGGGACGGCGAACGGCACGATCGAGGAGACGCTCACCGGCGGCTACCGCGCGACGATCCAGGTGCCGGCGCAGCCCGACACGCTGCGGCGGGTGGCGTCGTCCACGGGCGGACAGTTCTTCACGGCGCCGAACGACACGCGCCTGCGCGACGTGTACGAGCGCCTCGGCTCGCGGCTCGGGCACCGGAAGACGACGCGCGAGGTGACCGACCTCGTGGCCGCGTCCTCCGCGCTGCTCGTGCTCGGCGGCGCGGCGCTCTCGCTGCTCTGGTTCGGGCGGCCGATATGAGGCGCGCCGCGACGCTGGTCGTCGTCGCCGCAGGCGCGCTGGCAGTCGGCGTCCCCCTGGCGGTGCCCGCGACGCAGGAGTGCCGGGGGCTCCAGATCTGCGTCCCGGTCGCGGGGCCGTGGGTGGTCGTCCCGACCGCCGCGTCGAGCGCGCGCCCGCAGACGGAGTACGTGCTCTCGTGCCCGCGCGGCTTCGTGGTCGGCGGTCTCGACGCGGAGCTCGCCTCGCGGGACATCGAGCTCACCTTCGACGGGCGGCTCGGCAGCCCCGTCAACCCGGGCGTCACGACGACGCGCGACGCCATCTTCCGCGCGACGCGGACGGCGCGGTCGTCTGCGCGCGCGAGCTTCCGGCCCCATCTCGGCTGCATGCCGGCGAGCGGGGGTGGCGGCCCGCGACCGCGGACGGGCGTGAGCCGCTCGCTCTCCTGGGCCGCCGTGCCGTCCGTGTTCAAGCCGGGCCAGCCGACCGTCCGTCACGTCAAGAACGCCGCTCTGCGGCCAGGTCGCACGCAGCGCCTCGTCGCCCGCTGCGCGGCGGGCGAGCGGCTCGTCGGCGCCTCGCACGCGTTCGGCTTCTATAGCGCGGGGCCGCCCAGCCCGGCACGTGCCGCGGCGGTGACGGCAACCCTCGCGACCGGCGCCGGTCGCGCCACCGTCACCGTCCGCAACACGCTCCCGGCCGGTGTGCGCGCCGTCGCCCAGGTTGTCGCGATCTGTGGAGGCGGCCAGTGAGCTTCGGCAATCCGTGGCTGCTCCTGACGCTCCTCGCCCTGCCGGTGCTCGTCGTGCTGCACCGGCGGGTCGAGCGCAGGCGCGTGCGCTACGCAGTCCGCTTCACCAACCTCGACGTGCTCGCGTCGGTCGCGCAGGAGCGGAGCTGGCGCCGAGCCGTCGTCCCGATCCTCCTGCTGCTCGCGCTCGCGGCGCTCGCCATGGGCGCCGCCCGCCCGCACCGCCAGGCGCTCGTGCCGACCGAGCAGGCGACGGTGATCCTCGTCCTCGACGTCTCGCGCTCGATGGAGTCGGACGACATCAAGCCGACGCGGCTCGGAGCGGCGCAGCAGGCGATCCGCCTCTTCCTCGACCGCGTCCCGAAGAAGGTGCGTGTCGGGCTGATCCTCTTCGCCGGAGAGCCGCACGTTGCCGTGCCGCCGACGACCGACCGCGACCCGGTCCGCCAGTCGCTCGACTTCGCCGAGTCCTTCTCCGGCTTCGGCGGCACGGCGATCGGGGACGCGCTCGACGCGGCGGTGACGCTCGCCCGGCAGACCGTGCCCGGGATCCCGACCTCGACTGTCCAGACGATCGCCTTCACGAGCTCGACGCCGTCAAGTCCCGTCACGATCCTCTTCCTCTCGGACGGCCACCAGACGCGCGGGGTGCTCCAGCCGCTCGAGGGAGCCCAGCGCGCGAAAGTCGCCGAGATCCCCGTCTACACGATCTCGCTCGGGACGCCCGGCGGGACGCTCGATCGGGGCCAGTTCGGCGCGCCCGGCGGGTTCGGCGGCGGCCGGTTGAGCGTCGCGCCCGATCCGGCCACGCTGCGGGCGATCGCCCAGACGACGGGTGGGAAGTTCTTCGCGGCCCGCTCCACCAAGGCGCTCCGCGCGGCCTACACGAGCCTCGGCTCCCACCTCGGACGGGTGCGCGCCCAGCAGGAGCTGACAGCGCGCTTCGTCCTTCTCGCCGCGCTGCTGCTCGCCGCGGCAGGCATCGTGTCACGCCCCTGGGCGCCGAAGCTCCCCTAGGAACTCCAGGCGTAGCGTGCGTCCGGCTCGCGCTCCATGTTCTGCGCGCCGTCGGTGAGACGCAGGAGCGTGCAGCCGTGGCGCTCGTAGAAGCGGCGCGCGCCCTCGTTGCGCTGGAAGACCCAGAATTCGAAGCCGTCGGGGCGGAGGCTCTTCACGTGCTCCAGCAGGCTCGCGCCGACGCCGCGACCCTGCGCGGCCGGAGCGACGTAGAGATGGTCGAGGTCGCCCTCGTTCACGGTCGCGAAGCCGAGGATCGCGCCCCGGTCGTCCTCGGCGACCCAGGTCTCGAGCTCGCCGACGACCCGCTCGCGGATGAACGCGCTCGCGCCCTCTACGTCGAGTGGCGGCAGGTAGGTCATCGTCCGTCGCGCCGCAACGAACAGCTCCGCGACAGCGTCGCCGTCAGCAGGCTCCGCGCGACGCAAGTGCACTACTTCTCCTTGCGGATCTTCATCCCGAGCAGCTCGGGATCGCGGAGCGGCGCATCGCACTCCTCGCACGTCGTGGCGAAGGTGGAGGAGAACGGCGCGTTGCAGGCCGGGCAGCGGCGCCGCATCTCGCCGGAGCACTGCGGGCAGCGATCCGGCAGCTCGGCCTCGATCTCCTCGAACCAGCGCTGCGCGAAGCCACAGGCGAGGCAGAACGCCGTCCAGTCGCCGAGCACCTTGCGGCGCTCCTCGCGAATCGGGTTCGTCTTCGGCTTGGCCATTACTCACGACTGTAGCCCGCCGCTCCTGGTACAACCCGATTGACGTTTCGATATCTCCGGGACGGTAGAGTTCGAGCCCGGCAAACGACGGGGAGTGCGTGTGGCGATCGCCAGAGAAGCAGAGCCGGTCGGCTCGCTCAAGGAAGTGGAGGATGCGGGCCTCGACCGCGAGGACCTGCTCCAGATCTACCGCAACCTCCTGATGACCCGCGGCATCGAGGAGCGCGGCCACATCCTCTACAAGCAGGGGAAGATCCCCGGCTCCTTCTACACCGGGCGCGGCAACGAAGCCGCTGCCGTCGGGGTCGCGACGGCGATGGGCTCGGAGGACGTCGGCACGCCGCTCCACCGCGACATGGGCGTCCACATCACCCGCGGCGTCGAGCCGTGGCGGATCTTCGCGCAGTACATGGGCCGCGTCGACGGCCCGACCAAGGGGCGGGACGGCAACGTCCACATGGCGGACGACCGCCTCGGCCTCATCGCCATGGTCAGCCACCTGCCGGCGATGCTCCCGGTCGCGGTCGGCTGCGCGCTCGCCTTCCGCATCAGGGAGGAGCAGCGCGTCGCCGTCGGCTGGTTCGGCGAGGGCGCCTCGGCCCGCGGTGACACGCACGAGGCGATGACGCTCGCGGGCACGCGTCACCTCCCGATGGTCTTCATCTGCGACAACAACCAGTGGGCCTACTCGACGCCGAGCCACCTCGAGTACGCCTCCGAGCACATCGCCGACCGCGCAGCCTCCTACGGCTTCGAGGGCGTCGTCGTCGACGGGACGGACGTGCTCGCGGTCTACCGCGAGGCGAAGCGCGCGATCGAGAAGGCACGCGCCGGCGGCGGGCCGACGCTCGTCGAGTGCATGACGCTGCGCATGGAGGGCCACGCCGTCCACGACGACGCCTTCTACGTGCCGAAGGAGCTCTTCGAGGAGTGGGCCGCCCGCGATCCGCTCGAGCGTTTCCGCACCTGGCTGCGCGAGCACGCGGAGCTGAGCGACGACGAGGAGCACGAGATCGCCGGCGACGTGAAGAAGGTGCTGAACGAGGCGATCCGCCGCGCGGAGGAGTCGCCGCTCCCCGACGTGGACACGCTCCTCGAGGGCGTCTACGCCACGCCCGAAGAGCTGGAGACTCCGCACCACAAGTAGATGGCTCCCAAGGCGACATCCACCGGCCCCTCGCGCACGATGAGACTGCGCGCTGCGGCGTCCTCAGTCGCGCTCGTACCTCCTGGTACGAGCACTCCCTGCGTCCTTGCATTGCTTGCTCCTCGCGCCCGAGGAGCTCGGCAATGCCACCTTGGGAACCATCGTGGCTGAGAAGACGTATCTGCAGGCAATCTCCGACGGGCTCCGCCAGGAGATGCGGCGTGACAAGCGCGTGTTCGTCATCGGCGAGGACGTCGGCGTCTACGGCGGCGCGTTCAAGGTAACGCTCGGCTTCCAGGAGGAGTTCGGCGCCTGGCGCGTGCTGGACGCCCCGCTCGCGGAGACCGCGATCCTAGGCGCCTGCACCGGCGCCGCGATCGTCGGCATGCGCCCCGTCGCGGAGATGCAGTTCGCCGACTTCATCTCCTGCGCGTGGGACCACCTCGTCACGGTCGCGGCGAAGCAGCACTATCGCGTCGGCACCGCCGTGCCGATCGTGGTGCGCCTCCCCTCCGGGGGCGGCTTCTCCGGCGGGCCGTTCCACTCGCAGAACCCGGAGTCGTCGTTCGCGCACATCCCCGGCCTGAAGATCGTCTGCCCCGCGACGCCCGAGGACGCGAAGGGGCTCCTCGTCAGCGCGATCGAGGATCCGAACCCGGTGCTCTTCTTCGAGCACAAGCACCTGTACCGGCGGATCAAGGCCGAGGTGCCCGACGAGCGCTACCTGACGCCGATCGGGAAGGCGCGGCTCCACCAGGAAGGCGAGGACCTCACGATCGTCACCTGGGGCGCCATGGTCTACACGGCCACGGAGGCCGCCGCGGAGCTGGCCAAGAAGGACGTGTCCGTCGAGATCGTCGACCTGCGCACGATCATGCCCTGGGACAAGCAGGCGGTTCTCGAGTCGGTGCGCAAGACGTCGAAGCTGCTCGTCCTCCACGAGGACACGCGCACCGGCGGCTTCGGCGCCGAGATCGCCGCCAGCGTCGCCGAGGAGGCGTTCGAGCACCTCGATGCACCGGTTCGCCGCCTCGCCGCGCCCGACACGCCGGTACCGTTCTCCCCGCCGCTCGAGAAGGCGTTCATCCCGCAGGTTGCGGACGTGGTGAGGGCGCTGACCGAGCTCGCCGACTACTAAATGGCCACGGAAACCACCATTGACGTCGTGATGCCCCAGATGGGCGTGTCCGTCTCCGAGGGGACGATCGTCAAGTGGCTCAAGCACGAGGGCGAGCCGATCGAGGCCGACGAGACGCTGCTCGAGATCTCGACCGACAAGGTCGACACGGAGATCCCGAGCCCCGGCTCCGGTGTCGTCCAGCAGATCCTGGTGCAGGAGGGCGAGACGGTCGAGGTCGGGACGCGCATCGCGGTGATCGCGCCCGCGGGCGCCGCTGTGGCGCCGCCCGTCGAGGAGCGTCCGCCGGCCGACGAGGCCGCGCCCGAGGAAGAGGCAGCCGAGCCGCAGGAGACCGTGGCGGAGGCTGCCGCGGCCAGCGATGCGGCCGCCGGCTCGGAGACGCCGCAGCCCGCGGCCGCGCCCATCGAGAACGGCCACGACGAGGAGCACTCCTTCGTCTCGCCCGTCGTCGCGCGCATCGCGGCCGAGCACGGGATCGATCCGCAGTCGGTGCCCGGCACCGGCCGCGGGGGACGGGTCACGAAGAAGGACATCCTGGCCTTCATCGAGGAGCGCCCGGCGGAGGCTCCTGCTCCTGCTGCGGCCCCGGCTCCGCCTGCCGCAGCGCCCGCGGCGCCGGCTCCGTCCGCCCCGGTGACCGCACAGGCCGGCGAGCAGCTCGAGCCGATGAGCGCGATGCGCCGCGGGATCGCCGAGCACATGCGCCGCTCGCTCGACACGGCCGCGCACGTGACGAGCGCGATCGAGGTCGACCTGTCCAAGGTCGTCTCGATCCGCGAGAAGCTGAAGAAGGAGTTCCAGTCCGCCTACGGCGTCAACCCGACGTACCTCTCGTTCATCGCCAGGGCGGCCGTCGACACGCTGAAGGACTATCCGTACGTCAACGGCGAGATCCGCGGCGACAAGATCGTCACGCGCCAGTACGTGAACGTCGGCATCGCCGTGGCGCTCGAGGACGGCAAGGGGCTCATCGTCCCCGTCCTGAAGAACACCGAGGGGATGAACCTGCTCGGCCTCGCCCGCGGGATCGCCGACCTGGCGGCGCGCGCCCGCGACAAGAAGCTGCTGCCCGAGGACGTCCAGGGCGGGACGTTCACGATCACGAACCCCGGCTCCTTCGGCACCTTCCACGGGACGCCGGTGATCAGCCAGCCGCAGGCCGGGATCCTCGGCACCTACGCGCTCGTGAAGCGCCCCTGGGTGATCCAGGACGAGCTCGGCCAGGACGTGATCGCGATCCGCCCGATCATGAACCTGACCCTCACGTACGACCACCGCCTCGTCGACGGCGCCTACGCGGGGCAGTTCCTGCGCGACCTGCGCAAGCGCCTCGAGACCTGGGACGAGCGCGACTACTAGGGGCTGGGCCCTCGAGTCGTCAGGCGGACAGGCTAGGTTCCGCCTGTGCGCACGATCGCCATCATCACCGCCGCCGGCATCGTGCTCGGCGTCGCGCTGGCCTTCGTCCTCCACGCGCTGCGCAAGCCCGCGCGCACCCCGACGCTCCTTCCCTGCAGCGCCGAGTGGCTGCACCTTGCGCCGACCGTCGGCCTGGACCCGACCGGCAAGGTGGCGCAGGTCGGCTTCACCGCTCCCGGGCCTGCGCATTGCGGCACCTTCGGCACCACGCGCACGATGCAGATCGAGGTCGCCTCGGCGGATGGCAAGCAGCTCGTCAAGCGCTCCCGCCCGGCCGGCCCGCTGCCCGGAAGCGAAGTCGTCACGGCCTTCGCGGGCCGGGTGAGCGTCCCCGCGCTGAAGCTCTGCAAGGCGCGGCAGCCGCTGCGCTTCACGGTCACCGTGGTCGGGCTCACGGCGAGCGGCAACTCGCGCATGCACTTCGCCGAGGGCCGCTGCTTCCTCGGCTAGGCTGGCCTTCATGGGCCGTGGTGCGTACCTGCTGAATCTGGGGACGGTCCCCTACGGCGAGGCGTGGGACCTCCAGCGCGCGCTCGCCGCCGCGGTGTCCCAACGGGCGATCCCCGACACGATCGTCCTGCTCGAGCATCCACCGGTCGTGACGCTGGGGCGGCGCACCGACGACCTGGAGCTGCACCTTCCGGACGGGTCCGAGGTGGAGCTGGTCGAGACGGACCGAGGCGGGAAGTCCACCTATCACGGACCGGGCCAGCTCGTCGCCTATCCGATCCTCGATCTGACGCGCCACGGGAAGGACGTGAAGGCCTACGTCCGCAAGCTGGAGGAGGCGATCGTCCGCACGCTGGCGCTGCTCGAGCTCGAGGCGACGACGATCGAGGGGCTGACCGGGGTCTGGCTGGAGTCGCCGCCACGCAAGATCGCCTCGATCGGCGTGCACGTCTCCCGCTGGGTGACGACGCACGGCTACGCGCTGAACGTCGACCTCGATCCTGCTCCGTTCACGGAGTGGATCACCGCCTGCGGACTCGAGGATGCTGCTTTCACGACCGTGGCGCGCGAGCTCGGCCGTGGCGTCAGCGTGGACGAGGTGCGCCCGCTCGCCGCGCAGGGCCTCGCCGAGGCGTTCGATCTCGAGCTGGACAAGCTGCCGGCGGAGGACGCCGAGGCGTTCTGGCCGCAGCCGATCCACGCAAAGCTCGCCGCGAAGCGCTAGCGCGGGCAGCCGCGGGCGGCGGTCAAACCCAGGCCCTGACAGGTGTAGGTCCGGCTCGCGACGCTGTGGCCGCGCTAGCGGCAGCCCCGCACAGGCGGGAGATGCAGGCCGCGACACGTGTAGACGTGTCGCGCGACGAGGTTCCTGCCCCCGAGCACGCTGACGATGAAGCGAACCCTGGCGAGGCGCCGCGTACGGAGAGCGATCTCGAACGGGCGGTAGCCGTCGAAGTACGTCGTGCCCGTCGCGACTGGGACAGCTGCCGCTGCGGCGGGAACGATCTCCAGACGGACGCGGGCGCCGCGGACGCGGTAGCCGTTCGAGTCGCGAACGGTGATCTGGAGCCGCACGGGCTCGCTCGGCTGTGCGCCCTGATTCCTCACGATGAGCTCGAACGGCGCAGTCGCGCCTGCGAACG
>JAWVDX010000066.1:0-2720 GCA_033857015.1 Gaiellaceae bacterium | reverse complement strand
GACGCGTGGAACTCCGAGGGCCTGCCGGAGGCGAGCTCCAGCTCCGGGACGGGCTCCGGGCTCGCGCGGCCGTCCACGACGAGCTCCCGGCCCGCGCGCGAGACCGTGAGCGCGAGCTCGTCGCCGGAGATGCCGAGCTCGACGAGCTCGATGTGTCGCGCCGAGACCGCCCACATCGTCTCGCTCTTGCGCACAGCACGGGCGCGGTAGGGGCGGCGGACCTTCGCCTCGATCGCCTCGCAGAGCGGCTCGAGCGACCCGTATGGAAGCGCCTGCTCCACCAGCACCGATCCGTCCTCGAGGACGACGAAGTCGAGCGTGTCCCCGCCGAGGCCGGGCGCGTTCGCCGTGACCACGGCGTCCCATTCGCGCGGGCGCTGCGCGCCGTGGAGCTCGTCCCGCAGGTGGAACGGCGGCGGCGCGGCCGGCTCGTCCCACCCCCGTAGAGGAGTCGGCTCGACGTCCAGGCCGGCCTCGCGGAGGAGCCGCTCGTGCAGCGGCTCCCCGCGCCGGCCGAAAAGGCTCACGGGGTCTGCGGCTCGATCAGCCCGTACTGCCCGTCGTTGCGCCGGTAGACGACGTTCAGCTCGTCGGTCTCGGCATTGCGGAAGACGAAGAAGTCGTGCCCCACGAGCTCGAGCTGGAGGATCGCCTCCTCCGGTGACATCGGCTTCACGATGAACTGCTTCGTCTTGACGATCAGCGGGCTCTCTTCCGAGGACATGGCTGGCGCGACCTCCGTGGGCTCGGCATGGCCGTTGGGACGGGTGTGGTGGCCGTGGCGCTGGCGCTTCTCGCGGTAGCGCGTCACCTGGCGCTCGAGCTTGTCCACGAGCAGGTCGATCGAGGCGCGCACGTCGGGCGCGCTCTCACGCGCGCGCAGCGTCGGCCCTTTCGTCCAGATCGTGGCCTCGGCGACGTGGCTCGCGGCGATCGACGGGTTCTTCTCGACCGTGAGCTCGAGCTCGACCCTGGTGGGATCGGCGAGCTGGCGCTCGAGCTTCCGGAGCTTCGTCTCGGCGTACTCGCGGATCGCGTCGCTGACCTCGACGTTCTTGCCCTTCACCTGAAGCTGCATCGACGTCTCCTTCGCGGTGGCTTGGGGACGGTCTCCTTTACCCCAATCTAGTCCTCCCGCCACCTGTTGGGAACGGCTGGCTCAGGAGCTCGGAGACGGTGACGAGCTCGAAGCCGCGGCGCAGGAGCTCCGGGACGAGCGTCGCGAGTGCCTGGGCCGTGTTCGCGCGCCCCTCGCCGTCGTGCATGACAACGATCGCGCCCGGGGCCGCCTCGCTCAGGACGCGCTCCGTGATCTCCTCCGGCGCCGGATCGCTCCAGTCCTCCGGGTCGACCGACCAGTGGATGACGGCGGCCATCGTGGTGCCGGCAACGACCCGGGAGACGCGCTCCTCGTCGTCGCCGTAGGGGCAGCGGACCGTCTGCGGCGGACCGCCCGTGTGCTGTTCGATCAGCGCTGTTGTCCGGTCGAGCTCGGTGCGGAGAGCCGTCTCGTCGAGCTCGCCGAGGTGCGGGTGCGAGTAGGTGTGGTTCCCCACCTCGTGGCCCGCCGCAGCGGCGCGGCGAAGCAGCTCCGCATGCTGCGGGTCACGCTCGATCGACTCGCCGAGCACAAAGAACGTCCCGCGTCCGCCATACGCCTCGAGGACGTCGAGCACCGCTGCCGTGTTCGGCGATGGACCATCGTCGAACGTGAGCGCCAGCATCCGGCGCCCCTCCTCCGGGCACGCGCTCACGATCGGGACGGCCACGCCGCCATTATCGCTGTGCTGCACCGCCGATCAGCGCAGCCGCTGCACGCGCGCCAGCGTGATGACGTCGACCCGCCGGGCTCCGGCGCGGCGGAGCGTGCGCGCGGCCGCGTCGACCGTGGCTCCCGTGGTGTACACGTCGTCGACGAGGCCGATGCGCCCCGACGGGACGCCCCGCGCGACGAACGCGTTCCGGACGTTGCGGCGGCGCTCGGCGAGGCTCAGCCCGCGCTGGCGCTGCAGCGTCGCGACGCGGGCGAGCGAGCCGTCGAGCGGCAGCTCCCAGGCGCGGCCCAGCAGCTCGGCGAGCTGCTCCGCCGGATGGCGCCCGCGGCGCAGCCCGCGCTCGCCGTCCGCCGGCAGCGCCGCGAGCGCGTCGACCTCCGGGCGCGCCACTGCCTTCAGGATGAGCTCCGCCGCCACCGGGGCGATCCGCCGCACGCCGTGCTCCTTCCAGGCCCGCACCAGCGCCTTTGCGCGCTCGTCGTAGACGATCGCGCCACGTGCCTGCGCGAAGGCGAGCCGCCGGCCCGCGCAATCGCGGCAGCGCGCCACCTCGAGCAGCGTCGGAGCGCCACAGCGGCGGCAGCGGATCGCCCCGACGGGGCGCAGGCGCCTCCAGCAGCCAGCGCAGAGCTCGGAGCCGGGCGCACCGCAGACGGCGCAACGGGACGGAAGCAAGAGCGATCGCAGCCACGCAAATCACGCTACCGCCGGATTTGTGACGTAACTGCACCGAAACTGCACCAACCGGTGCGCCAGGTCTAGGCCGGCGAGTACTGCTCGCGCACCGGCAGCCCGCGGCGCGCACGCAACCGGTTGTCCGCGGCCAGCAGCTCGCCCGCGTCGCCGATGTCCTGCCACGCCCCACTGAAGGCGTACCCGAAGACGGGCTCGCGGCTATGCAGCCATTGCACAAGCTTTCCAGGCTGGTCGGGAGAGTTGTCGCCG
>JAWVDX010000065.1:0-5230 GCA_033857015.1 Gaiellaceae bacterium | reverse complement strand
GACGTCGGGCAGCGCCGCCCACGCCTCGACCCGCCCGCTCAGCAGCCGCTCCGTCGCCTGGTCGAGCGCGCCCTGCTTGTGCGCGTCCCCGAGCGCCTCGGCCGCGACCGCGCGGAACCGCTCCGCGGGCTGCGCCAGATCCGTCACGCCACACCCCGGGCGAGCGCCGTCGCGAGATGGACGAGCGGCAGCGTGGTGCCCGTCGCCTCGGCCCGTCCGCGCAGATGCACGAGACAGCCCGGGTCGGCCGACACGAGCGCGTCCGCGCCGGCGGCCCCACCGAGCTTGTCGTCCGCCATGGCGACCGAGAGCTCCGGCTGCCGCACGGAGAACGTGCCGCCGAAGCCGCAGCACAGGTCGGGCCGCGGCAGCGGCACCAGCTCGGCGCCGCTCAGCTCCAGCAGGCGGCGTGGCGCATCCGCTATGTGCAGCTCGCGGAGCATGTGGCAGGAGTCGTGGTAGGCGATCCGCCGGCCCTCGTTGACCCGCGCCACCGGGGCATCGTGCGCATCGAGAAACGCGGAGAGCTCCCAGACCTCGAACGGCTCCACTCCGACGAGCTCCGGAAGGTAGTGCGACGCCATCGTCGCGCACGACCCCGAAGCCGCCACGATCGGGAGATCATGCGAGAACGCCCGCGCGAACCCGCGAGCCACTCGCCGCGCCGCCTTGCGGTGCCCCGCGTTGAACGCCGGCTGCCCGCAACACACCTGCCCCTTCGGCACCACGACGTCGAAGCCCGCCGCACGCAACAACGTCTCCGCATCGGCCACCGCATCCGGAAACACCAGGTCGCCGAGACACGTCACGAACAGCTGGACAGCGCCTGTCGGCTGCGCTGCCACCATCTCAGGCGCGGATCGCGCTCGAGATCCGCTGCAGACCGAGCGCGAGCAGGATGATCGAGCCGTACGCGAAGTCGATCCAGTACGTCGACGTGTTGCGCAGCACGAGGACGTTCTGGACGAGCCCGAGCAGGACGACGCCCGTGAACGCACCGACCATCCGCCCGCGGCCGCCTTCCAGGGCGATGCCGCCGATCACGGCCGCGGCGAACACCTGGAAGATCAGGTTGTTGCCCTGGTTGGCCGTGATCGTGGCCACCTGACCTGCGGTCATGAGCCCGCCGATCGCGGCGAGCAGGCCCGCGACGCAGAAGACACCGATCCGCACCCGGTCCACCTTGATGCCGGCCGCACGCGCCGCCTCCAGGTTCCCGCCGATCGCGTAGACGCCGCGACCGGCCCGGTGGTAGCGCAAGAAGAGCCCGACGACGAGGAAGACCGCGAGCGTCACCCAGCCCGACACGGGGAAGCCGAGCCAGTACGCGTTGCCGAGGTAGATGAACGTCTCCGGCATGTTGTAGAGGGACTGGTCGCTCGCCAGCCCCTGCTGCAGGCCCGCCAGCGAGATGAGCAGCGCGAGCGTGAAGATGAAGCCGTTGAAGCGCAGCTTCACGATCATCACGCCGTTGAAGAGGCCGATCACCGCGCCGACGGTGAGGACGATCGCGATGCCGAGCCACGGGCTCCATTGCGTCCCGAGCCCGTGCCCGCCCTTGTCCACGACGAGCCAGGCCCCGACGGCCGGCGCGAAGCCGAAGATCGACTGCAGCGAGAGATCGAGGTTCGCGGTCAGGAGGACGAGGGTCTCGGCGACGACGACCATGCCGAGCGCGGCCGAGGCCTGGGCCGTGTTGCTGAGGTTCGCGGTCGTGAAGAACGCCGGGCTCGAGTTGTAGCCGACGATGAAGACGACGACGATCGCCGGCAGGAGCGACAGCTCGCGCAGGGAGCCGAGCAGGACACGCCGCGCGGGACGGCGCTCGCTCTCCGGATGCCCGATCGCCGTCTCCATCAGGCCACGGCCTCCAATCCTTCCGCCGCGGCGATGAGCTCGTGGCGGTCCCAGGGTGACTCGCGCACCTCGCGCACGATCCGGCCGCGCCGGACGACGAGCACCCGCGTGCAGATGCGCAGCTCGTCGAGGTCGTCCGAGACGAGCAGCACGGCCATGCCGGCGGCACGCGCCTCGTCGACGACGCCGAGCAGCGCCTCCTTCGACGCGACGTCGACCCCGACCGTCGGGCTGACGACGACGAGGAGCGAGGGCTGCGGGGCGAGCGCGCGGCCGACGACGACCTTCTGCTGGTTGCCGCCGGAGAGCTCGGAGACCGGCTGCTGGTCGCTCGACGCGACGATCTGCAGGCGGCGCGAGAGCCCGGCGGCGGCACTGGCCGCGTGCGCGCTGGAGACGATCCCGAAGCGCGACAGCCGCTCGAGGATCGTCAGGGTGAGGTTCTCGCGCACGCCCATCGTCGGGACGAAGCCGCGCGCGTGCCGGTCCTCCGGGACGTAGCCGACGCCGCGCTCCAGCGAGGCCGAGACGCTCCCGTGCGGAAGCGGCTCCCCGTCGAGCAGGATCGTGCCCGCCGCCGGCCGGACCAGCCCGACGACCGCATCCGCAACCGTGGCTGCGCCGGATCCGCGCAGGCCGAAGAGGCCGAGACACTCGCCAACGTGCACGTCGAAGCTCAGATCCTCCACCGACCCGAGCGACGAGCTTGCACTCAAGCCGGACACGGTCAGTCGCGGTCTTCCCGGCTCGGCAGTGGCAGAGCTCTCGGCCCGTTCGGCCCGCGCGAGCGCGGCACCGACCATGGCTGTGACGAGCTGCTCGTGATCGAGCTCCGACACGGGAGCGGTCAGGATGTGCTTCCCGTCGCGGAGCACGGTCGCGCGCTCGCAGATCTCGTAGATCTCCTCTAGGTGGTGCGAGATGTAGAGGATCCCGACACCGCTCTCCTTGAGGCGCCGCACGTGCCCGAACAGGCGCTCGACAGCGCTCGCCTCGAGGGCGGCCGTCGGCTCGTCGAGGATCAGGAAGCGCGCACCGACCGACAGCGCCCGCGCGATCTCGACGATCTGGCGCTGCTCGACCGAGAGCTCGGCCGCGAGCGCGTCGACGTCGAGGTCGAAGCCCCAGTCCCGCATGACCTGCCGCGCCTCGCGGCGGATCGCCCGCCACGCGACGATGCGGCTCTCGGCGCGGTTCAGGAACACGTTCTCCGCCACCGTGAGCGACGGGATCACCATCGAGCGCTGATACACACACGCCACAAGCCGTTGCCACGCCGCACGGTCGCCCGGGCCCGGTGGCTCCTCGCCCTGCAGCTTGATCGTCCCTCCGTCAGGGCGCAGGAGCCCCGTCAGGATCCCGACCAGCGTGGACTTGCCGGCGCCGTTTCGACCGACGAGCGCATGGCACTCGCCGGGCAGCACGGAGAGGGAGACGTCGTCGAGCACCCTCGTCCGTCCGAAGGTCTTGCCGACTGCCTCCGCCTCCGCGACGGGCGGCCGGTGCTCATCCGGCCGCCCGTTGTCTGCCTGGGAGGAACGCATTCCTACTTCTTCTTGTAGTTGCCCCAGAGGGCCGGGTCGTTGACGTTCGCCTTGCTGACGACCGGGGCCACGATCGCGTCCTCGAGGTTGCCGAGGAGGTTCACGATCTTGCTGCCGTGGTCGGTGGTCATCCCGGCCTTGTACTTCTTGCCGAGCAGCGCCTGCTTCGCATAGAAGACCGCGAAGCCCGCGTACAGGTTCGCCGGCTGCGAGATGGTCGCGTCCAGCTGCCCCGTCCGGATCCACCCGTGCTCCTGCGGCGTCCCGTCGTTCGAGAACATCACGATGTGACCGGCTGCGCCGACCTTCTTGAACTTCCCGGACGCCTTCTCCGCCTGGATGATCCCGGGGACCGGGCCGCTCCAGTGGACGTAGATGCCCTTGAGGTCGGAGTACTGGCTCATCGCCGTCTTCGCGCTGTTCACGGCTGTCGGAGTGTCCCATTTCGTCTGGTACTGGACGACCTTCAGCTTCGGGTACGCCTTCATGCACTTGAGGAAGCCGTCCCTGCGGTCGCTGCCGTTGATCGAGGCGAGGTCGCCCTCGAGCATCGCGACGTGACCGGCGCCCTTCGCGTGCGTGCCGATGTACTTGCAGGCTGACTGCCCGTAGAGGATGTTGTCCGCGCGGACGATCATGTAGACCTTGCCCTTGGTCGGGGCGACGTCCACGCTGACGACGGGGATGTGCTTGCTGGCTGCGAACGCCAGCGTCGGCGCGATAGCGGCGCTGTCGACCGGGTTGATGATCAGCGCGTTCACGCCCTGGGTGATCAGCGTCCGGATCTGCGTCGCCTGCTTTGCGGCGTCGCCGTCGGACGAGATCGGGCCGACGAGCTGCACGCCGTACTTCGTCCCTGCCTGCTTCTCGAACGCGACGTACGAGCTCCAGAAGTCGGTGCTGTAACCGGCGAGCGAGACGCCGATCTTGTACTTGACGGCGGCCCGCTGATGCGAGCCGGAGCTTGCGAAGGCGGATGTAGCGAGTGCGCCTATCAGGAGCGCCATAGCCACGAGCCCCGCGAAAACACGTGAGGTCTTCACCCTGCGTCCTCCTCCATCGAGTGCCGCGGCCCGAGGCTGGCCGCCTTGGAAGGGGAGTATGCTTGGTGTGCGGTTCATTTTCAAGTATGTTCTTTTCAGGCCATCTCGTGATCGCTTTGGGCAGCTGAGTTGCTTTACTGCGCGGAGATGGTCGTTTAGTGTGCAGTCCCGATCGCCATGACAGACACGACAGAGAGCACAGGAATCGAGGGGACGGCGCCCGACCGGGCCGTTTCCCGGGGGCGCGCGCAGGTTCCGGCGAGCCGGCAGCAGCGCATCCTCCAGCTCCTGCGCGCGACCGGGAGCGTCAGCGTCGCCGACCTCGAGCAGGAGTTCGGGATCTCGGCGATGACGGCCCGCCGCGACCTCAGGGTGCTCGAGGACGACGGGCAGGCGCACCGCACCTACGGCGGTGCCGTGCTTCCGGCTGCAGCTGGTGTCGAGGACTCGTTCGAGCAGCGGATGGGCGAGGCGATCGGCGAGAAGGAGCGCCTCGCGCGCGCCGCCGCGGAGCTGATCGCCGACGGCGACACCGTCTTCGCCGACTGCTCGACATCGGCGTACGTCGCGCTGCGCGAGGTCATCGCGCTCGGCCGCGAGGTCACCGTCGTGACGAACGCCCTGCCCGCCATGCAGCTCGTGGCGGATGCGCCGCGCGTGAAGCTCGTCGCGCTCGGCGGGAGCTTCCGCCCGGGTGTGCGCTCGTTCGTCGGGCCGGAGACCGTCCGCGCGGCGCGGGCGCTGCTCGGCGACAAGGCGCTGATCAGCGTCAAGGGACTGACGAGC
>JAWVDX010000064.1:0-3019 GCA_033857015.1 Gaiellaceae bacterium | reverse complement strand
CGGCGACAAGACGGCGAAGGCGTACGCGGTCTTCAACAACGGGGCGGCGCGCTACTCACCGGACGACAAGCACAACCTCACGCTCTGGCTGCAGGAGCTGCGCCGCCAGCTCGACGACCTGGGCAAGAAGGACGGCGGCGTCCACTACCTGCTGACGATTGCCGCCAGCGCCAGTCCGGACATCGCCAGGAAGGCCTACGAGTTCAAGGAGCTCGGCAAGGTCCTCGACTGGATCGACGTCATGGCCTACGACTACCACGGGGCCTGGGAGAAGGTCGCGAACCACAACGCGCCGCTGCACCAGAACCCGGACGACCCGGTGAACGGCAAGGGCTTCAACGTCGTCGACTCGATCGCGCTCTGGGAGATGGAAGGCGTGCCGGCTTCGAAGCTCGTCATGGGCGTCCCGTTCTACGGGCGCGGCTGGGACGGCTGCCCGCCGAAGAACCACGGGCTCTTCCAGACGTGCAAGAGCGCCTCGCTGCACGGTGGCACCTGGGTCAAGCTCGACCCGACCGCCTACGCGAACTGGGACTACTGGGATCTCAAGAAGAACTACGTCGACAACAAGGCCAGCGGCTACGTCCGCTACTGGGACGCAGCCAGCGGCGTGCCGTACCTCTACAACCCGAAGACGCAGAACTGGATCAGCTACGACGACGAGCAGTCCATCGCGCTGAAGGGCAAGTACATCGTCGACAACGGGCTCAAGGGCGGCATGTTCTGGGAGGCCGCCACCGACAACAACGCCGGGCTCGAGCGGACGCTCTACGCCAGCGTGATGGAGCAGCGCCCGGCAGCGGCTGCGTCCGCGGGCAAGTAGACGCGCAATCCGGAGTCGCAGATTCCAGGAAACGCTGACTACAATCCGTCCTCTTAGCTTCCCAAGGAAAGGCACCCATGAAGAGAGTCGTCGTGCTTGCAGTCGCTTGCCTCACCGTCGCGCTCGTCGCGAGCGGGACGGCCGGCGCGCGCAGCACCGCCCTGACACCAGCTGAGAAGAACCTTCAGAAGCAGCTGAACGCCGTGTCCAAGGACGTGACCGCGCTCAAGAAGCAGGTAACAACGCTGAAGAAGAGCGTCACGGACGCGGAGGCCCTCGGCCAGGCCGCGGTGCTGCTGGACGAATGCTCCAACGCCGTCACAGCCGACGCGCTGCAGGGCACCTGGACCGTCATCGACCAGATCGCGACGACCGCCCAGGCGAAGACGTACTTCGGCGCGCAGACTCCGGTCGACGATCACGGGATCTGCGCTCTGTTCGGTGTCACCCGTTCGCAGGTGAGCCCGCCGACAGTCGCGCCGTTCAATTCGCTGATCGGCCTCGTGGGCGGCGCCTCGCTGCTGACGAAGCACGTCGCGCTCTAGCAAAGGCGCTGCGGCAGAGTTGCGTGGAAGGGCGGGCCTGGCCCGCCCTTTCTGCGTCAGCGCGGCGAGACGGCGACGAGCAGGCCGCCGTCGTCGTCGTACGCGGGGAACACGTCCGCGACGATCGGCTTCGTGGCGCCCGAGCGGGTGCGCAGCTCGATCGTCTCGCCGAGGCGGCGGACGCCCCACTCGAGCGCGAGCGCCACCGGGTTGCGATTGGGCTCGAACCCGGAGAGGCCGAGCGCCTCGACGACGTCGCGCCCGATGACCTCGCGCTCCGGGTACCCCGTCAGCTCGAAGACGCCGCGCCCGGTGGCGAGGATGCGCCCGTCCCTGTCGCAGGCGACGAAGCCGGTGTTCGGGCCGGGGTAGTAGTCGTCCAGCAGCTCGAAGAGGAACCCGAACCCGCAGCGCTTGCAGGCGACCGCCTCCGTCGACATGCCTTCGTAGCCGTCGATGTCGATGGAGCGTTCCTTGCAGTTCGGGCAGATGAAGGTGGGCACCCAAAGATCGTAGCCCGCGCCGCCCCCCGAGCAGCGCGGGCAACGGGAGCCCGGCTCAGCGGCCGACCCTGACGACGAACCAGCCGCCGACGTTGTCGCAGAGGATCTTGGTCGCGGTGTCGTGCCGGTAGGTGTAGAGCGGGCGCCGGTTGAACGTCACCTGCATGCGCCCGTCGGGGCGCCGCACCTGGCCGAACGTCCCCATGATCCCGGTCACGTGCTTCGCGATCATGTGGCCCTTCATGACGAGGAGCGGCGGCCAGGCGGTCGCGCACGCCCCGGTGCAACGCACCTTGCCGGTCTTCTCGCGGTTCCAGGTGTAGAGCGCGAGGTGACGCGGCGTGGCGAGGATCGGGCCGAACTCCTTGGTCTTCAGCTTGACGACCGGGCCCATGGCGGTGCTCCGCGAGCCGAGCGCCCCGGGTGCGAGCGCCGCGGTGGCGGCGGCGATGACGACGGCGACGATCCATGCGTGCTTCATCCCGGCTCCTTCGGTCGATGGGCGTAGCCGAAGTGGTAGAGCAGGTCGCGACCCGGCGGAGCCGATCGCCGGGGCGCTTAAGCGAAGCTTCAGAGTCTCGTAAGCCGCCCGGCCCGCCGGCTCGGGCTCAGATCCACTTCTTCCAGCGGAAGAACACGAGCTGGCCGATCGTGCTGAGGATGATCCAGCCCCACGACCACCAGTAGCCGAACGCCCAGTGGAGCTCCGGGATCTTGTCGAAGTTCTGCCCGTAGAGCCCGACGATGAACGTGGGGAGGAGCAGCACCGACGCGATCACGGTGAGCCGTTTCATCACCTCGTTCTGGTCGTTCGAGATCTTCGCCTGGAGGTAGTCGCGCACGCCGGCGGCGAGGTCGCGCGCCAGCTCGAGCGCGTCGGTCGCGCGCAGGAGCTTGTCGTACGCGTCGGCGAAGCTGAGCTCGAGGTCGCGGTCGAAGAGCTCCTTGCCGTCGAGCTCCACCCGGTTGTCCACGACCTTGCGGATCGCGTCCCGGGTGGGTGCGAGGGTCCGGCGAACCTGCAGGAGGTCGTGACGGAGACCGGAGAGGCGGGCGCGCACACGGCTCGCAGGCCATACCTCGACGTTGTCCTCGAGCTCGTCGACCTCGCTGTCCAGCGCGTCGACGAGGTCGAGGACCGCCTCGGC
>JAWVDX010000063.1:0-4329 GCA_033857015.1 Gaiellaceae bacterium | reverse complement strand
CGGCCGCGAGCGTGAACGAGCCTGCGAAGCCCATCCACGTGGTCGCATAGCCATAGGGCAGGGTGGGAGCGACGAGCGCGCCGACGCGCTCGGCGAGCAGCCGGGCGACGTGCCCCGCCGAGTGTGTGTCCACGTCCAGCGGCAGATGGGGCCCGTGCGCCTCTGTCGAGCCGACCGGCACGATCACGAGCGGCCGCGCAGCGAACGCTTCCCTGGCTTCGAGCCATGTCAGGTGAGCCAGCTGTACGGACGTCACGAGCGGGACTCCTATTCTCTGAGCGAATGCTATATTCGCTTGTAGCACGGGAGGGTAGGTGGAACGACAGAACGCGTCAAGGCCTCAGGGGCCCCGAACCGAGTCCCGCACTCCCCGTGTCGTGGGCGGACTGCTCGACGGCATCCTCGAGCGCTGGCGCGACCTGACGGCCCGCCGGGCGCGGCGCGGGCGGCGTGATCTCAGTGATGAGGATGCGGAGCGGCTGCGCGAGCGCATCGATGCCGTACTCGACCGCGGCGGCGGCGAGGTCTCGGCCCGCGCCATCGCGGTCGAACTGGCCGCGACCTACCTCGATCTCTCGGAGCTCGGCCGGCGGCGGTTGCTGCGAGTGCTCGCCCGGGATCTCGGCGTCGACCACGCGGCGGCCGACACAGCCGCACAGGCGCTGCTGGCGGCCCCCGCTGACGCGCGCGACGCCGCCGAGCGGACGCTGCGCGAGGCCCTGCGCCCAAGGCGCGCACGCCTGCTCGCGCAGCTCACGACCCTGCCCCACGGCGTGCGCTTCCTCGTCGACTTGCGCGCAGACGCATTGCGCGCAGCGAGGGACGCACCCCACCTCCAGCCGCTCGCCGACGACTTGCTCGACCAGCTTCGCGCCCTCTTCGACGTGGGCCTCCTCGAGCTCGAACGGGTCACGTGGGACTCGCCGGCATCCTTGCTCGAGAAGCTCGCCCGCTACGAGGCGGTACACGACGTCGCGAGCTGGGCCGACCTCAAGAACCGACTCGACCGCGACCGGCGCATGTTCGCGTTCTTCCACCCGAGTATGCCCGACGAGCCGCTGATCTTCGTCGAGGTAGCACTCACGCGGGGGCTCGCCGGCGAGATCGCGCCGTTGCTCGAGGTCGATGCGCCCCCCGACGACCCTGCGCGGGCCGACACCGCAATCTTCTACTCCATCTCGAGCGCGCAAGAGGGGCTCGCGGGCGTCGGCTTCGGCGGCTTCCTGATCAAGCGTGTCGTCGACGAACTGCGGGCCGAGCTCCCACGCCTGCGAACGTTCGCCACGCTCTCGCCGATTCCGGGCTTCGCGCGCTGGCTCGCGCGCGAACTGGGCCCGGAGGGGCACGAGCGCCTGACCGGCGACGAGCGGCGTTCCCTCGCTGCGCTAGGGGGCGTCGAGGTATTCGACGAGAAGGCGCTGCTCACCCGGCTCGCCGATCCGGCGTGGTCGATCGACGAGGCGCTGGCGTCAGCCCTCAGCCGCCCGCTCCTGCGACTCTGCGCTGCCTACCTGCTCACCGCGCGGCGTCGAGACCTGGGCGCGCTCGATCCAGTGGCTGCGTTCCATCTGGGCAACGGCGCACGCGTGGAGCGTCTCCACTGGCTCGGCGACCCATCGCCCAAGGGCATCGCGCAATCTCACGGGCTCATGGTCAACTATCTCTATCGCCTCGAGTGGATCGAGGAGAACCATGAGGCCTACACGGCGCGCGGCGAGGTGCGCGCGGCGAGCGACGTCCTGCGGCTGATCGAGCCGGCTCGAGGCGACAAGGGCTCGAAGGCGGCTCCCTGACTCCCCGAGCGGGAGTGCGCGCTATCGCTCGCTGACGGCCGCCCAGTGCCGAACGGCGGCAGGCGCTTCGCCGTAGCGCCAGCCGAGGCGCATCGATATCTCGCGCGCCGCACGCATCGCCGAGGCCACGAGATCGTCTGTCCGCTCGGGCGTCAGCTCCGATGCCTGCACGATCAGGCAGATCGAGCCGGCCAGCCCGCCGTCTCCAAAGAAGATCGGGACGGCAACCGATCCCGTGCCAGGCTGGACGTCCTCACGGGTCACCGCGTACCCCTGCGAGCGGATCTCCTCGAGGCGGCGGCGCAGCTCGGCGGGATCGGTGATCGAGCGCTCGGTCAGCGGCGCGAGCGGCCGGCGCACGAGGGCCTCGTAGACCTCGGGCTCCGAGAACGCAAGCAGTACCTGGCCCTTGCTGCCGGTGTGTAACGGGAAGCGGAACTCGACCGAGGTCTTCGGGATCATCTCGAGCTTCGCGTCGACGGCGATCAGCACCGTCGCGACCTGTCCCTCGCGCTCGTTGAGCTGCGCGTTCGCGCCGGTCTCGTAGGCCAGCACGCGCAGCGTCTGCGCCCCGGCCGCGAGCAGCGGGTTGTCGAGCAGGTACGACTGCCCCAGGTAATAGAGCCTGGGCCCGATCGAATGCACGCCGCTGGCGTCGTCGCGACTCAGGTAGCGATGCTCGTACAGGTAGGTGATCGTCCTGTAGGCCGTCGTCCACTTGAGATCGAGCGCCTCCGCGATCTCCTTGGCGCGCATCGGCCGCTCCGCGACCAGCTCGAGCACCTCGATCGCGCGGCCCACGCCCTGCAGGCTCGCGTACGCGCGCAGGCCGTTGCGCACCGGCCGTGCGGGCCGTGCGTCGCGGACACCGCTGTTCTCGTCCGGCTGCGTCATACCCGAAGCATGCAGCGTGTTCCGGGGGAGCGCTGCCGGCTCCCCCGGGAGCGACGCGCCGGTCAGCCGATCTTCTTGACGATTGACAGGTACTTGTCATACGTCAGCGGAGGCTGGCCCTTGAGGTTCGTCTTGGTGACCATCTTCTGGTAGAGGTTGGTCACGAAGGTCGCGGGCTTCTGCTGCTTCTCGATGTACTTGCGCATCATCCTGCAGCCGAGGAGGCCCTCCTGGCCCGACGAGTAGTAGCGGCAGGCGCTGAGGTAGGTGCCCTGCTTGAGCCAGGGGATCATCGCGGTGTTGCCGTCGCTCGTCACGTGCTCGAGGTTCTTGATCTTGCGCGCCTTCAGATACTGCGCGATGCCGTTGCCCATCTCGGCCGCGTAGTCGACGATCGCCTTCGCGTCGGGGTGTGCAGTCAGCATGTTCTGCACGGCCTTCTGCGCCGGGCCCGCCGTGAAAAGACCCGGTTGGGAGTCGGCGATCACGAGGCCCGGATACTTTGCGAGTCCCGCCTTGAGGCCCGCGGTGATCTCCTCGGAGAAGCCCTGGCCGGGAACGCCAATGACGACGAGGATCTTTCCCGTCTTGACCTTCTTGCCGAGGTAGTCGGCCATGAGTGCGCCTCCAACCCTGTTGTCAACCTGGATGACGCCGATGTAGGCCGAGTCAGCCGACGTCTTCCCGGACCAGAGCAGGTTCACGACCGGAATGCCCGCGCGCTTGGCGGCGAGCGCGCCGCGGCTTGCGCCAGCGACGGTGTTCGGGATGATCAGGAGGCCGGCCGGGTTCTGCGCAACCAGGTTCTGCAGGTTGGTAACCTCGGCCTTCGAGTCGAAGTTCCCCTGCAGGCCCTTGAACGTATAGGACGTCCCGGCGAGCGCCAGGAGCACGCCCGTGGCGAGCTGCTGGTCGTACACGTTGAAGCCGTTGAGGCTCAACGCGATCGTCTTGCCGCTGCCAACGCCTGATCGAGCAGACGGCTTCGCGTACGCCGTCTGCTCGAATATCGCCCCGAGCATCGGCAGCGTCAGGCCAGCACCGATTCCTGCCCGCAGCAGGGCGGCGCGTGTCAGTGCGACACGTCCTGGGTCGAGCATGCTGCAGTCGATCTCGAACTGCTGCTCTGCGTCGGCCACTTCAGACCTCCCTGGTGAGCTCGCCCGTCGGCGAAAATGCTTTGGCGATGTCCGCCTGGCGAACATCCTGTTCCCTGGAGGGCGACGGTACGCGTCGTCGGACTGCTTGTCAACCATCCCCACGGCTGCTTGAATCCGAAATCGAATGTTCGTTGGACGAATAGCGAGTTCGCCCACGCCGATCGGCTCTCGCGAATGCGTGCCCCGCGCCGCGGCCCTCCGTGATCGCGACGCAGGTTTCGGCGCGACCGCCCCAAGCCGTCTGAGCCGTCGCATCCGGATCGGACGGGCAGACAGGTAGTGCCAGCTTCTGCGCTCGCTCGCAACGGGACCCCTCACAGGTACGCCGTCGTCCTCTCGCTGATCGAGAAGTCCTACCCGGGCGTGCGTGCGCTGCGGGGCGTCGACCTCGCCGTGGAGCCGGGAACGGTGCACGCACTCGTCGGTGAGAACGGCGCGGGCAAGAGCACGCTCCTGAAGGTGCTGACGGGTGCGATCGCCCC
>JAWVDX010000062.1:0-4334 GCA_033857015.1 Gaiellaceae bacterium | reverse complement strand
CATCACGTCTTCAACGCGGAGCACACCGATCCGCAGATCGCTGTGGCGCTGGCCGAGACCGAGTGGCAGGAGCTTCGCGCGTGGACGACCCGGGACAAGACGAGCTGATCGACATCGACGCCGCGGCCCTCGCCGAGGTGGCGCGCCCGGGCTTCGTCGCCGGCCTCGAGCTCGCCGAGGAGCTGTACAGCGAGGTGGTCGAGCCGCTGCTGAGCCGGCGGATGCCGGGCCTCGCCTACGGGGCCGCGCTCATCGGCGAGGGCTCAGAGGTGCTCGGCTTCGACACGCCCGTCTCGACCGATCACCACTGGGGGCCGCGCCTCCAGCTCTTCCTCGCGGAGCAGGACGTCGAGCGGCACGGAAGCGCCGTCGACGAGCTGCTGCGCAACGAGCTTCCGGTCGAGCTCCACGGCTACTCGACGAACTTCGGCGCGCCGGACGGGATCGGCGTCCGCCTCCTCGTCCCGAAGGAGTCGGGGCCGGTCGACCACATGATCGACGTGACGACCCTGTCCCAATTCACCCGCCGGCGCCTGGGCTTCGACTCGCGCGAGGGGCTGACGCTGAAGGACTGGCTCGTGACGCCGCAGCAGCGCCTGCTCGAGCTGACGGCGGGCCGGGTGTTCCGCGACGACGAGGGCGCCCTCGCCGAGATGCGCGCGGCGCTCGCCTTCTATCCCGATCCGCTCTGGCTCTACGTGATGGCCGCCGAGTGGCAGCGGATCTCCGAGGTCGACCCCTTCGTCGGTCGTACGGGCGTCGCGGGGAACGACACCGGCTCGCGGGTCGTCGCCGCGTCGATCGTGCGCCGGCTGATGCGCCTCGCCTTCCTCCAGGAGAAGCGCTACGCCCCGTACGAGAAGTGGCTCGGCAGCGCGTTCGCGCGGCTCCAGTGCGCGCGCCGCCTCGGCCCGGTGCTCGGCCGCGTCCTCGGCGCCTACGACTGGACGCAACGGGAGGGGCACCTCGGCGAGGCCTACCGGATCGTCGCCACGCTCCACAACAACCTCGGCGTCACAGACCCGCTGGAGACGGAGCCCTCGGGCTTCCACGGGCGTCCCTACAAGGTGATCCACGGCGACCGCTTCGCCGAGGCGCTGCACGAGCGGATCGACCATCCGGCGGTGCAAGGCCTCCCGCGCGGGCTCGGCGCGATCGACCAGGTCACCACGAGTGTCGCGGTGCTCTCGAAGCCGGAGCGCTGCCGCGCGCTGGCCTCGCTCTGGAACTAGGCGTCACTCGGCCACGATGACGCCGTCGCGCATCGCGACCCGGCGCGGCGCCCGCTTCGCAAGCTCCGCGTCGTGCGTCGCCACCACCACGGTGGCGAGCCGCTCCGCCGCGAGCCGGGACAGCAGCTCGATGATCTCGCCGCCGGTCGCCGTGTCGAGGTTGCCGGTCGGCTCGTCCGCGAGTACCACCTTCGGCTCGCCGACGAGCGCACGGGCGATCGCCACGCGCTGCTGCTCGCCGCCGGAGAGCTGACTCGGCAGGTGGCTCGCCCGCTCTGCGAGCCCGACCTCGTCGAGCAGCTTCTCCGAGCGCCGCCGCAGGTCGGCGTCGCTCACCCCGTGCGGCGCGAGCGCGGCCTGCACGTTCTCGAGTGCGGTCAGCGTCGGGATGAGGTTGAACTGCTGGAAGACGTAGCCGAACGAGCGCAGGCGCAGCTCCGTCAGCTCGCCGTCGCCCAGGCCGCCGAGGTCGTGGCCGTCGTAGGCGATCCGGCCCGCGCTCGGCTGGTCGAGCCCGCCCAGGAGCTGGAGCAGGGTCGTCTTGCCGGAGCCGCTCGCGCCCTCGAGCGCGAGGAACTCCCCCTGCGCGACGCTGAGGTCGATCCCGGCCAGCGCCTCGACGAGCCGGTCGCCCTGGCGGAACACGCGGCGCACGCCGCTCAGCTCGTACAGCCCGCCCGTCACTCGACGGCCCTCAGCGCGTCGGCGGGGCGCAGTCGTGCCGCCCGCAACGCACCCGCGGCTCCGGCGAGCAGCCCGCCGACGAGCGCGAGCCCGAAGCCGAGGAGGAGCAGCGAGACGTCGAGCGGCGCCTTCAGCGCGACGCCGGCGCTGACCGTGCGCGCGGCGACGCCCAGCGCGTCCTGTCCGCTTCCCACCGTGGAGCTCGCGGTCAGCGTCGGCGCGAACGCATCGAAGAGCTGCGTCGCGATCACCCCCAGCAGCACACCCACGAGGCCGCCCAGAACCCCCTGGACGAGCGACTCGCCAACGATCTGCCGCACCACGAGCCGCTTCGACCAGCCGAGCGCGCGCAGCGTCCCGAGCTCCCGCGTCCGCTTGGCCACCGAGGAGAGGGCGAGCAGCGCCGCCATCAGGAACGCCGCGACGGCGACGACGATCGCGAGCGCGGTGCCGAGCGTGTCCGAGAGGTTGGACGCGTCCACGAGCGAGCCGGTGATGCTGTCGGCGACGTCCTTCGCGCTCGCGACCTGCGCGCCCTGGAGCTGCTGCTCGAGCTCCCTCTGCACCTTCGCGACCTCCGCGCTCCCTGTCGCACGGACGAGGACGACGTTCGCCAGCCCGGCCTGGCCCGCCAGCTTCTGCAGGCGCGCGAGCGGGAGGTAGACGTCGGCCGACTGGCCGCCGAGCGGCGGGGTGACGAGCCCGACCACCTTGAACCGCGTGCCGTTCAGGTCGAGCGTCGAGCCGACCTTCAGCTTCTGGCGGCGCGCATACGCCGTCCCGACGAGCGCCTCGAGGCCGCCGCTGCGCCCGAGGTAGGCGCCCTTCTGCACCTGGTCCGGCGTGACGAGCGCCAGCTGCGGCTGCGTCTGGTCGACGCCGCCGATCGCGTAGGTGGAGCTCTTGATGTTCGTCTGCGGCGGGCTCAGCACTTGCTTCAGCGTCTGTTTCGGCGTGCGGAACGTGGCCCGGAAGCGCTGCCGGGCCGGAAAGCAGGAGCCGCTGCCGCTCGGGCGCCCCGGCTTCGCTCCAGGCTGGGCGAGCCCACCGAGCTGCTTCGCGAAGCAGGCGCGGATCTTCGCCAGCTGGGCGGCGCTCATCCGGGGCAGCAGGCGGTTGACTCGGAAGAGGTCGCCGCCCGTCTGGAACTGGGCCACGATCTTCGGGACGGTTCCCTCCTGGTGCACGGCGATGAGGGTCAGCCCGGGAGCCGCTGCTGCGACCCCGGAAAGCGTCGCGGCCTGCCCGGCTTGCGTGCTCGGAAAGGTCAGCTGCGTGCCGGGGAGGAAGAAGTCGTGGACGAAGTGGTCGCCCGCCTTCCCCAGCTTCGAGAGGTCGGTGAGCGCCGACTGGTTCGCCGAGAGCAGCTCGCGGCCCGCACCGAGCCCGGCGAAGCCGCCCCCGGTCTGCGGCTGCAGCGTGACGGTCAGGTCGGTGCCGATGCTGCCGAGCGGGTCGAGCGCGCTCTTCTGGGCCTGGCTCAGGCCCCGCGAGAGCGCGGCGATCGCGATGACGACGGCGACCCCGACGGCGAGTCCGAGCAACGCGAGGATGGTGCGCGCCCGGCGGCGCAGCAGCTCGCCGCGGAGATAGTCGAGGTAGAACACGGGGTCGGACTCAATACTGCCTGGCTGAGCGGCGGCTGCTGTGATCCTGCGTTTTCCCTGTGAGCAACTCCGCGAGGGGCAGCGTGTTGAGGACGTCCGGCGCGGTCGCGAAGCCGCGGCGCGCCGTGCGGACGGCGAGCTCCATGTTGCCCAGCCCGCGGGTCGAGTGGGAGTCGGTCGAGCAGACGATGCGCACGCCGGCCCGGATTGCCTCGCGCACGTGCTCGCCGCGCAGGTCGAGGCGGTCCGGGAGCCCGTTCACCTCCAGCGCCACGCCCGTCTCGAGGCAGGTCGCGAACAGCTCGTCCATGTCGAGCGCATTCTCCGGCCGGTGGTTCACGATCCGCCCCTTCGGGTGGCTGAGGGAGCGCACCGCAGGGTGCCGCATGGCCTCGACGACCCGGCGGGTGAGCTCCTCCTTCGGCGCGCGCTGCCCCGCATGGAGCGAGAGCTGCACCCAGTCGAGCTCGGCGAGCACGTCGTCCGGCGCGTCGAGGCCGCCGTCGCGCAGGATGTCGCACTCGACCCCGCGCAGCAGCCGGAAGGGAGTGAGCTCCTCGTTCGCCGCGGCGATCTCCTCGCCCTGGCGGCGCAGAGCCTCGCCGTCCAGGCCGGGGACTGCGCCGACCGCGGGCGTGTGGTCGCAGATCGCGAGGTACGCGTAGCCACGCTCGCGGGCGCCGAGGCCCATCTCCAGCGCGCTCGCCTTCCCGTCCGACCAGGTCGTGTGCGCGTGGAGGTCGCCGCGGATCTGGGCGAGCTCGAGGAGCGCCGGCGGCTCGCCGCGGAACGGCGCCTCACGCAGCTCCGG
>JAWVDX010000061.1:0-2519 GCA_033857015.1 Gaiellaceae bacterium | reverse complement strand
CGGGGCGGGCGGTAGAGGCCGCTGTGTGCGCGGTCGAGGAGGTAGACGGCGCTGACGAAGAAGGTGAAGTGGGCGTGCGCGCGGCGGGCGACTGCACGCCAGTAGGGCCAGAGCCGCACACCGCCTGAGCCGTCGAAGGAGACAACGAGGAACTGGGGTGGGCGTCGCCGTGCGCCGGGGAGAGGTACGACGCGCGGCGGCGCGACGACCGCGAGCGACGGCAGGCGCCGCTCCGGCTGCGCCACGCTCCAGCCGGCGAGACAGACCAGTCCGAGCGTCAGGCCGCAGCTGACGAGGGCGATCGCCGCGCGCCGCCGGCGCCGCTCGCGCCGGCGCAACTCGCGGCGGATACGGAACGGCTCCATGCGGCGACCCTGGCGCCCGGCGGTTCACTTCGGGTAAAGATCCGGCCATGACTCACATCAAGCACGTGGGCGTGATCGGGGTGTACGTCTCGAGCGTGGACGCCGCGATCGACTTCTTCGTCGAGCAGCTCGGCTTCGAGAAGCGCACCGACGAGCAGTACGGCGAGAGCATGCGCTGGGTCGAGGTTGCGCCGCCGGGCGCGCAGACCGTCTTGACGCTGAGTGCGCCGGGCGGGCCGGACGACCTCCAGCCGGGCGACACGCCGCTGATCACGTTCAACGTGGACGACCTGGAAGCGGCGAGCGAGGAGCTGCGCGGGCGCGGCGTCGACGTCGACCCGGAGCGCTTCCCCGCGCCGCCTCCTGTCCCGCCGATGATCTTCTTCCGCGACCCGGACGGGAACCGCTTCCTACTTGTCGAGCGGCACTAGCGGGAAGGGCTTGCGGAGCAGCGCGGGGACGACCTCCGAGGTGACCCACACCGGCGTCACGGCGAGCCTGGCGTTGTAGCGGTAGCTCCCGTTCGCCTGACGCAGGCGGGCGAGGTAGGCGAGCGCCGGCTTGCCGGGGTTGCGGCCGGCGGCGGCGAAGGCCTGGATCGCCCACGCGCTCGTCTGGGCGTTCGCGCCCGCGCCGGGGCTTGCCTGGAAGCCGCCGCTCTTCGCCTGGCAGCGGCGGAGGAATGCGAGTCCGCGGAGGATCGGGCGCGCGGCGGCGGGCACGCCGGCGGCGCGCAACGCCTGGACGACCGCGGCGGTGTCGTCCGCGTCTGGGGCGCCGCGGCCGCTCCAGCTCCAGCCGCCGGAGGGCGCCTGGGCGCGGAGCAGGCGTTGCACGCTCTGGGGCGGAGCGGGGCGACCGCCCGCACGCAGGGCGAGGACGCCCCACGCGGTCGAGCTGACGTAGCCGCCGATCGTCCCGTCCGGCTTCGCGAGCGCCGCGATCTGGTCGAGGAGCGGCGCTGCGTCCTCGTGCGCGGCGACGAGGGCGAGCGCGCGCAGCTCGAGGTCGGAGCTCGAGCCACCGGTCTGCGAGCGCAGGTACTCCACCGCGGCGCCGCTCGGCTGGCGGCCCGCCGCCACCAGCGCGAGCACCGCCCAGGCGGACAGGCCCGGCGTGGACTGGCGCCCGGGCTCGGCGAAGCCGCCGTCGGGCTGCTGGCGCGCGAGCAGGAACGTGACGCTCCCCTCGACGCTCGCGCCCGCGCTCAGCGGGAGCAGCGCGGCGAGGACGAGCAGCCCGCAGGCGAGGCGCCTCACGTCCAGATCACCTCGGTCTCGAGCTTGCGGGCGAAGCGGTCGAGCATCCGGATCAGCGCCGGCCCCGCCGCGACCGCGACCGCCCCGGTCGTCACGGCATGGGTCACGTCGAACGAGAGCGCGCCGCCGTAGGAGAGGAGGAAGGCATTCCCGACCTGGGCGTTGGGCTGCTGCAGCAGGAGGAGCATGTACTGGAGGTTCTGGATCGCCCCGAAGCCGAAGGCGAGGAGCGCGCCGACGAGCGCGAAGCCGAAGCGGCGCCGCACGAGCGGGCGCAGCAGGCCCCCGGCGGCCCCGCAAAGGCCCCAGCCGAGCATCTGCCACGGCGTCCAGAGCCCCTGGCCGAGCGCGAAGTTGGAGACGAGCGCGCCGAGCGCGCCGACGCTCGCTCCGGCGCCCGGGCCGAGCGCTGCGCCGCAGGCGATCACGAGCGCCGTCATCGGGAGCACGTCCGGCAGCGGGTGGAAGAGGACGCGACTGGCCGCCGCGAGCCCGCCGAGCGTGGCGACGAGCGCCAGCTCCTTGGCCGTCTGGAGGCGCAGCTCGATCCAGACGACGCCCAGCGCGATCAGCGCCCCGGTCGCGAGGAAGAGCGCGAGCGCGGCGTTCCCCTGCGTGACGCCGAGCCAGATCGCGCCGCCGAAGGCGCCGACCGCGGCGGCGCCGATCAGCCAGCCGACGAGGACGCGCGGCTCGCGCCGTCTCGGGACTGCATCGCTTGCGAGCTGGTGCACGGCTCTCCTTCCGCGAGGAGCGTGGCGGGGCATGTCCGCAGCCGGCAGGTCTTCTGACTCGGGGCGCCCTCCGTTCCGCCTTCCCAGCCGGAGCCAGTGGCGTCCGGAACGGAGCATCTCCCCTCACAGCGGCGGGACCGTGCCGGACTCTCACCGGCTTC
>JAWVDX010000060.1:0-4249 GCA_033857015.1 Gaiellaceae bacterium | reverse complement strand
GCGGCTTCGGCATGGCGCTCGCGATGTCGCCGACGACGGCAGCTGCGATGGGCTCGGTGCCCGTCGACAAGGCGGGCGTCGGGTCGGCGATCATCAACTGCATGCGCCAGGTCGGCGGCTCGCTGGGGGTCGCGATCATGGGCGCGCTGATGGCGACGCGCGCTCCGCTCGGCGACACGAACCCCGCGCACTTCGTGAGCGGCATGCAGCTCGGCCTCCACGTCGCAGCCGGGATCACCATCGTCGCGGCGGTCGTGGCGGCGCTGCTCGTCCGCCAGGTCTCGCACGCCGACCATCCGCTCGCCGCCGAAGCCGCGTAACTCGTTTCAGCGCTGCAAATTCGGCAAAAAGGAGGGGCGGAGGGAACATGTCCGATCCGCTGCACAACGACCGGCTCCTGGCCCTGCTCGCGCACGGGGAGGAGACCGGCTGCCTCGATCTCTCCGAGGTCGAGGCCGTTCTCGAGGAGCTGGAGCTCGACGCGGACGACTCGTCCGCGCTCTACGAGGAGGCGGAGCGGCGTGGCATCGAGGTGTCCGACGACTGCGCGCGAGGCGAGGCGGACGAGCCGACCTACGTGAACGGCGACCTGACGTCGGCAACGACGGATGCGCTCCAGCTCTTCCTCAACGAGGCGGGGCGCTGGCCGCTCCTGACCGCCGAGCAGGAGGTGGAGCTCGCGAAGCGCATCGAGCGCGGCGACCGCGCCGCGAAGGAGCGGATGATCAACTCCAACCTGCGTCTCGTCGTGTCGATCGCCAAGCGCTACCAGGGTCACGGCCTGACGCTGCTCGACCTGATCCAGGAAGGGATCATCGGGCTGATCCGCGCGGTCGAGAAGTTCGACTGGCGCAAGGGCTACAAGTTCTCGACGTACGCGATCTGGTGGATCCGCCAGGCCGTCCAGCGCGGTGTCGGCAACAAGGCCAGGGCCATCCGCGTGCCGGTGCACGTGCTCGATCGCGAGCGCAAGATGGCCCGCGTCGAGGGCGAGCTCCAGGCGAAGCTGGGGCGGCCGCCGACCGACGAGGAGCTCGCCAAGGCGGCGCGCATCTCGCGGAAGCAGCTCGCCCAGGTGCGGGAGGCGGCGCGCGTCGTGACGAGCCTCGACCGGCCGCTCGGCGACGACGAGTCGGCCGCCCTCGGGGACGTGGTCGCGGTCGCGCCGGAGGACGAGCACGGGGAGCTCGCCGTCGATCTGCGCGAAGCGGCGCTCCACCGGGCCCTGGAGCATCTCCCCGAGCGGGAGCAGCAGCTCATCCGCCTGCGCTTCGGCCTCGACGCCGACAACGCGCGCCCGCACTCGCTCGAGGAGATCGGGCGGATCCTCGGCGTCAGCCGCGAGCGCGTGCGCCAGCTCGAGCGGGAGGCGCTCGAGCGCCTCGCCGTGAGCCGTGAGCTCGAGGCGTTGCGGGACGCCGCATAGTCGCCGCGGGAAATCCGGCGCCTTCGGCGCCATGATGATTTCCCGCGGGGCGTGACACCTCTGGTCGGCCGCCGCCATGTCGGCGGCCTCGGCGAGATGAGAGTGAGTGTGACGCCGTGGCAGCGCGCAAACCGGTGCTGAGTTGGTGCCATTCGGTCAGTCTCGCTCCGTTACCCTCGCCCGAGTGCCTCGCCCCGTAGATGGGCGGGTGGGGGTTAGGGATGGGGAAGTGGCGCCTCGCCGGAGCGATACTGCACCGCATGCTCATCCGCCCCTTCGCCGTCACTGACCTCGAAAGGGTCGCCCCCTGGTTCGACGATCCCGAGACGGTGCGCCGCCTCGGCGGCCGCGAGTGGCCGCAACAGCTCCTCGCCTTGGCCGACCCACCGCGCCGCTGCTCCTTCGTCGCCGTCGAAGCCGCCGACCCGGTCGCGCTCGCCGACGTCGAGCGCCAACCGGATGGTCGCGCGGCCGTTGCGCTCGTCGTCGCGCCCGACCGACGCAACCGAGGAGTCGGCTCGGCCCTGCTCCGCGCGCTCGCGCAAGACCTGGCCGCCCAGGGAGTGCCCGAGCTCTGGGGTGGCGTCGAGGCCGGAAATCGCGCGAGCGAGCGCTGCGCGCGCAACGCCGGCTTCGCGCCCGCGAGCGACGGCCCTGACGAGGAGGGGTTCGTGACGTTCGCACTGCGGCTCGAGCTGCCCTGTTAGCGTCCAGCCGATGAGCGACTGGGTCGAGCGCGACGCCGCCCGCGTGTGGCACGGCTTCACGCAGATGTCCGTCTACGGCGAGAGCCGCCCCGTCGTCGTCGAGCGCGCCGAGGGCCACGAGCTGATCGACACCGAGGGACGCCGCTATCTCGACGCCGTCTCCTCGCTCTGGGTCTCCACGCTCGGCCACCGCGTTCCCGAGCTCGACCAGGCGCTGGTCGACCAGCTCGGACGGATCGCCCACTCGACCATGCTCGGCAACGGGAACGTTGCGACGATCGAGCTCGCCGAGGCGCTCGCACCGCTCGTGCCTGTCGATGACCCCCGCGTCCTCTTCGCGAGCGATGGTGCCTCGGCCGTCGAGCAGGCGCTCCGGATCGCCTTCCAGTTCTGGGCCAATGAAGGCGTGTCCGGAAAGACCCGCTTCCTCGCCCTCGGGGGCGCCTACCACGGGGACACCTTCGGAGCGCTCTCGGTCGGGGACGCGGGCTTCTACGGCGAGCTCTTCGCGCCGCTGCGGTTCCCCGTCCTGCGCGCCCCCGGGTACGCGACACCCGGCTGGGCGGATGCGACGATCGCGCTCGTCGCGGAGCACGCGCACGAGCTCGCGGCGCTCGTCATCGAGCCGCTCGTCCAGGGCGCGGCGGGCATGCGCATCGCCGACCCCGACGATGTCCGCCGCGTCGGCGAGGCCTGCGCCGCCCACGACGTCCTGCTCGTCTGCGACGAGGTCGCCGTCGGCTTCGGGCGCACGGGCACCCTGTTCGCCTCGGAGCGCTGTGGCCTGCGCCCCGACATCCTCGTCCTCGGCAAGGGCCTGACCGCCGGCTACCTGGCGATGTCCGCCACCGTCGCGAGCGGCCGGGTCGCGGACGCCTTCCTCGGCGCCGACCTCGGCCCGGAGACCCTCTACCACGGCCACTCCTTCGGCGGCAACGCCCTCGCGGCGGCCGTCGCCCGTCGGCATCTGGAGCTGCTCGAGGAGCGCAATGTCCTCGCGCGCGTGCGCGCGCGCGAGGGCGAGCTCCGTGCGCTGCTCGAGCGCGAGCTGGCGCCCCTGCCGGGCGTGCGCGAGATCCGCCTCTGCGGGCTCCTCGGCGCAGTCGAGCTCGACACGACCGAGGACGAGCTCCTCGCCCGCCGCGTCACCGCCGCCACGGTCGAGCGCGGCGTCTTCGTCCGCCCGATCGGCCCCTCGATCCTCATCGTCCCGCCGCTCACGATCACGACACCGGAGCTCGAGCGGATCGTCGCCGCGCTGCGCGCCGCCATCCTCGAGACCGCGCCCGTCGGAGCGCGGGCGTGACGCACGTCGTCGTCCTCGGCGGCGGCTCGAGCGCCGAGGCATTCGTCGCCGCCCTGCGCCGCCACGACACCGAGTCGCGGATCACCCTCGTCGAGCGCGAGCTCGTCGGCGGCGAGTGCACCTACTGGGCCTGCATGCCCTCGAAGACGCTGCTCCGGGCGACCGAGCTCGTCGCAGCGGCGGAGATCACCCCGGGAGTCGAAGGCGCCCGCCTCGTCCCGGCCGAGGTCTTCGCCTGGCGGGACAAGGTCGTCGACGGCTGGCAGGACGAGGGCCACGAGCCCTGGCTCGCCGAGCGCGACGTCGCCCTCGTCCGCGGCGACGCGCGCGTCCTCCGCCCCGGCGTCCTCGTGGTCGACGGCGCCGAGCTCGCCTTCGACAAGCTCGTCGTCGCGACCGGCTCCCTCGCGATCATCCCGCCCGTCCCCGGGATCGACCAGGTCGAGCACTGGACGAGCCGCGAGGCGACCTCGGCGAGCGCCGTGCCGGAGAGCCTCGTCGTCCTCGGCGCCGGCGCCGTCGGCTGCGAGCTGGCCCAGTTCTACCGCCGCCTCGGTGCCCGGGTCGCGATCGTCGACCGCAACGAGCGCCTTCTCCCGCGCGAGCACCCGAGCGCCGGCGAGCTGATCGGGGAGACCTTCAAGGGCGAGGGCATCGACCTGCACCTGAACGCCGAGGTGAAGCGGATCGAGCCCGGCGTCGACGTCCATCTCGCCGACGGCACGGTCGTCCAGGGCGAGCGCCTGCTCGTCGCGACCGGCCGGCGCCCCAACGTGGACGAGCTCGGCCTCGAGCAGCTCGGCGTCGAGA
>JAWVDX010000059.1:0-3128 GCA_033857015.1 Gaiellaceae bacterium | reverse complement strand
CGGTCACCGCCGAGCGCATCGACCGCGACGCGGACGGGCGTCATGCGCTACGGGGCGTCGAGGCCGAGAGGCTCGATCGTGCGGCCGTTGTAGCTCTTGCACGTCGGGCACATGCGGTGCGGCTGCTTCGGCTGGTGGCAGTTCGGGCACAGGTTCACGGCCGCGATCGAGATGCCGTGGGTGGCACGGCGCTTGTCACGGCGGGACTTGGAGGTTTTGCGCTTCGGAACAGCCATCGCGGCTCGGGATTCTACAGTCGAATCGTCTGCGTGGCGCCGAAGGTGTGTCGCAGGCGCTCGTCGTGGGTGACGAGGACGGCGGCGCCGGGGTAGTCGGCGAGGGCGGCGGTCAGCTGGTCGAGCGCCTCCAGGTCGAGGTGGTTGCTCGGCTCGTCGAGCACGAGGGCGTTCATGCGGCGGAGGACGAGCAGCGCCAGCTGGGCGCGGGTGCGCTCCCCCGGGGTGAGCGTCGCACCGGGGCGGAGGGCGTCGTCGCGGCGCAGGCCGAACTTGGCGAGCGTCGTGCGTGCCTCGGTCTCGGTCGTGCCGGTGCCCGCGCGGACGGCTTCGAGGACGGGCTGCGGGCCGAAGAGCAGGGCGCGATCCTGGTCGAGCGTCCCGAAGACAGTGCCCTGGCCGATCGTGCGCGTGCCGGACGCGAGCGGGAGCTCGCCGGTGAGCGCGCCGAGGAGCGTCGACTTGCCGGCGCCGTTCGGGCCTGCGACGAGCAGGCGGTCGCCGGGGCGTAGCTCCAGGTCGAGCGGGCCGAGGCGGAAGGCGCCACGCTCGACGACGGCGCGTTCCAGGCGGGCGACGACGTCGCTGCCCCGGCTCGCGGCGCTGAGCGCGAGCTGCAGCTGCCACGGCTCGAACGGCTTCTCCGAACGATCGAGGCGCTCGAGGGCCCGGCTGGCGCTGCGCACCTTCGTGCCGAGCGCCTTGGTGCCGCGCCGGCTCGTCATGCGCCGTCCCGCCCGCGCCTGGTTCTGCCGGGCTCGGAGGAGCGACTCGAGCGCGCGTCGCCGCTCCTCCGTGCGCTCGAAGCGGTCGTACGCGGCCGCCCGCTCGCGCGCGGCGACGTCGACGAGCTCGTCGGGGCTGCCGACGAAGGGGCGCGGCGTCCGGCTCCCGGGCTCGAAGAGGAGCAGCTCGTCCGCGAGCGCGCCCGCCACGTCGCGGTCGTGCGTCGCTACGACGAGCCCGCCGTCGAAGCCCTCGAGGTAGCGGGCGAGCCACTCGAGCGCGTCCGTGTCGAGGTCGTTCGTCGGCTCGTCGAGGAGGAGCACGTCCGCGCGGGCGAGCGCCACGGCGGCCAGCGCGACGCGTGCCTGCTGACCGCCGGAGAGCTGCACGAGCGGCGCCTCGACCGCGTGCACGCGCAGGTCGGCGCAGACGGCCCGCACGCGCGCGTCGAAGTCCTCGGCGAGCACGCCGAAGCGGGCGAGCGCGTGCTCGTACGCGTCGCTCGCCCCGCCGGTCGCGAGCGAGCTGGCCGCGCGCTCGAGCTCCTGCTCGGCGTCCGCGAGGCCGCAGCGGCGGCGGAGCGACTCCTCCACCGTCTCGGTGCCGCGCGGGCGCTCCTGCGGGAGGTACGCGACGTCGACGCCGGTGCGCTCGACCGTCCCCTCGTCGGGCTCGTCCACACCGGCGAGCAGCCGGAGCAGCGTCGTCTTCCCGCAGCCGTTCGGCCCGAGCAGGGCGAGGCGCGTGTCCGCGCCCACGCCGAGGTCGACCGCCTCGAAGACGACGCGGCCGCCGTAGGACCTGGAGATGCCGAGCGCGCGCAGGCGCCCGGATGGAGATCGCTGCATGGAACCCTCCCGAGGACGTGAGAGCCACCCGCGAGAAGCGGGCGGCGAGGCGTGGGATGGGTCAGCGATCTGTCATGAGCAGGCGCGGGGCGCCGGGGCCAACTGTAGTCCGGCGCCCCGGATCCGTCCAGCTCAGTCGATCGGGATGATGATGTCCGTCTCGAACTCCTCGGGGTTCTGGCTCTCCGCCATCCCGACGCGGTACAGCTCGTAGGCGGTGCCGCGCCGCGTGTGGCCGTGCTCGGCAAGGAACGCCCACGCTTCCTGCCAGGCCTGCGTCATCGTGTCGTAGTGGCCGTTGTGCGTGGCGACGATCGCGCGGCCGCCGCCGTACTCGCGGATCGCGATCCCGTCGTCCTGCGGCGGGATATCGGCGTCGGTGGAGATGCCGATGACGACGGTCATGTTCTGCGGGTCGAACTCCTCGTCGGGGTAGGCGGCGAAGTCGTTGCCCCCCTTCGTGCCGTTCGCCTGGAGGACGTTCACGAGCCGCGGCATCGCCTCGCCGATCGTGACTCCGATCCTGTCCATGGGCGTCCTGGCCTCGAGGCTGATGCCGCGTGTCGGGGAGATCTGGCGGATCTCGATGGGGACGTTCAAGGGCTCCACTCCTTCCTGGATCGTTCGGAGGAGATGCAGGGCCCGCTCGCTCTCGTCGCGGCGCTGCCGCAGCCGGGAGGCGTGCATCTCGAGCGTCCGCGTCGTCTGCACCGGTGTCTCGAGCACGTAGCGGACCTCGTCGAGCGGCAGGTCGATCTCGCGCAGCGCGCTGATCCGGAAGCCGGTCTCGGCCTGCTCCGGGGTGTAGTAGCGGTAGCCGGTGTCGGGATCGACGTGTGCCGGGACGAGGATCCCGAGCTTGTCGTAGAGCCTCAGCGCCCGCACGGTCAGCCGCGTGAGCAACGAGAACTGGCCGATCGAGATGAGGTTCCTGCGCTCTCCTTCCATGTCGCTGCTCACTGTGGAGGCTGACGCAGGGGGAGAGTCAAGCGTTGTCGTCGAGGCGCTCGCGGAGGGCGGCGAGGGCGGCCCAGCGCGGGTCGGTGTTGTCGATCTCGTGCTCGTGCGGCTCGACGTTGAGGTCGAGGCCGCAGACGGGACAGAGCCCCGCGCAGTCGGGCTTGCAGAGGATCTGCTCCGGGAGGGCGAGCACGAGCGCGTCGCGGGCCCAGGCGGAGAGGTCGAGGCGCTCGTCTGTGAGGTACGGCGTCTTCAGCTCCTCGTCGCCTTTTGGGTCGGTGGCCTGGTACTCCGTCAGGTCGAGGTGCTCGACGATCTCGGCGTCGGCGAGGCAGCGGTAGCAGGGCCCGAACAGGGC